>DFZJ01000089.1:0-444 GCA_002382045.1 Syntrophaceae bacterium UBA4059 | reverse complement strand
GCGGCCACGGTGTCGAGTTTTGTCTTCACGCAGCCAATCTTGTCTACAAGCTCCGTCTTTACCCTGTCGATCTTTTCAGAGAGCATTTGGTGGCCCTCGACGACAAGGTCCAGTTTGTGCTGGAAAGCTTCACTTTGAATCCCCAACTGATGACGGAATTCCTCCTTTATGTCGTCTTTGAACGTCGAAATCATATTCGCCAACCGATCGGTCTCCGTATTTGTCATGGCCGTCCTCCTTTCACGGAAAGTGTATGGACGATTTTCTCTGCCGCCATGCCGTCGCCGTAGAGGGGCGGATGGGCGGCGGGCGGTTTGAATGTGCGGACGGCGGCGATGATGCGGTTGCGATCCGCCCCGGTCAGGACGTTCCAGCCGGACGCGACGGTTTCAACCCATTCGGTTTCGTCACGCAGAGTGACGCAGGGAACCCCGAGCCAGTAGG
>DFZJ01000102.1 GCA_002382045.1 Syntrophaceae bacterium UBA4059 | reverse complement strand
TATCAAATTTTACAACAATATATATTTATTAACCACATAAAAACTATATATTGTTGTAAAATTTTATAAGGCTACTATATATAGATATTTTAGTGTGTGTGATGAATTTTGATGTCCAAATTTTTAGTGTAAATCAGCCCTCTTTTAACGAGGTCTGTTAGACGGAGATACAGCAGATTTATACATAAAAAATGGCTTCAAAAAGGCTTCAGCCTTCAATCTATCCACATCTCTGTGAAGAAGCCCGGTTTGCCGATAGATCCTCGATCAAAACAATCGGACAAAATGGCATTTAATCACAATAATGTCCGATTTGAGAATACTATCCATTTCGGTGATATCCGGTTAATTTCATGGTTTAATGCCAATAATCTCCAATCCTTTTTCAATTTCTTTCTTAAAATACAAGCGGCACATCTCAATATAGTCGTTGCAGGATTGACCATCGTATACTATCCATGGGAAAATACAGCTTGTCCATAGAACTGATGATGGGATTGTGCACTGTATCTGTCTTGACGGAATCTGATGTGTCTTCTCCATTTTTTTATGGTCCGGATGATCCGTGATCCCTGCATTATAAAGCGTTTGGCATCTTTCCTCAGCGGAGATATTGAAGGCTGGTGAAAAAAAATTAATTCCATAGCGGTTAAATATATCCCGTGCAATTACCTTGACGTCTTCAAGCTGCGAACCGTCATCTAACTGTTCAGTATTACTGCCATCGCAAATGTTTGTGATATTGTTTTCCTTACAGAATTTTATCGCTGCGATATCCATGGCGATCTTGCATTGCAGGCATTCATTGGCCATGAACAGTTTTTGCATGTTTTCCATATATTTTTCGTGGCCATTGCGAATCCCGTGGGGATCTTCCCACAAAGGACCGATTTTTTGGTTAAGGACATCCTGCTGGGCCTGCTGCTTCTCCTGGTGCGGCGTAATTGCCTGATAAATGTTTTCAATATCGATTGTTTTATGATGGATTTCTGCACTCGAAGGCGCTTTCTGTATCAGTCTGTTGACGGCTTCCTGAAGATTTTCTGCTCGTCTCAGACCATATCTTATAAAAGTAACAAGATATATTTGATCATATTTTGGTAGTTGTAACCAGGCGGCATATGTTGAATCTGTGCCTCCGGAAAACATAACAGCTATTTTATTGCTTTCCATTCATCATTCTCCTTCCTGAAAAATATTGGAAATGGCGTCGATGGATTTGCGGGATAACTCCTCAAATTGAATCATAAGAATGGGAGATAGATTTATCAATGTTTCGCTGGACTGAAGGTGTAACATATCGATGATGAACATCGGATCAAAATCATAGATATCATACATGGCCTCAATCAATTTCTCTACTTTTTGCACGGGAGTCAGATCGCGTTCCTTGTTGACATGCTCGACCCGAATGTGAATGTACTGCAGAATCCTCAAAGAAATCGACGCATACAGCTCTTTCTTATTTTGGAAATACAGGTATAACTCGATTATCAAGTTTTTTNNAAAACTTGAACATCGAGTATAATGTTCCCTGACTTAATTCAGTTTCACCGGCAATATTTTCCATCGTTGACTTGTTGAACCCTTTTTCCGAGAATACTCGCCTGGCAGCCACGATAATCTGCTGGTGCCGGATCTCTTTTTCTCTTTCTTTTCTTTCCTGAATTCCCATGAGCCAATCCTTATTCCAAAATCATAATATGCCCTCTTATGTAAAAAAATAGGCGAGTTGCTATGATGGCAATCTGACGGACAGGCTGGCAGCCATGGGCTCCTGCTACCCGAAATTACACCTTTCCAGAAAGGTTTCCAACATCTCCGCTGAAATCCGGTTCCCTTCTCCTGCCTGCATCGCCGTGTAATGAACCAGACAGTTATAAAGGGGAAGAAGCTCCGGCAAGGTTTCAGCAATGGCCTGGATATGGGTTTCCACCGTTTGAACATCGCCGCGCACCACGGGTCCTGTCAGTGCCTGATGAATGCCCACCCGATCGATATTGGCAAGGGTGCCTTCAATAAGGGGTTTCAGGACGGCGAATGCCTCATCAGGCTTAACACCTGCCTGCTGAATGAGCCGGAACGCTACCCCCATGAGGGTGACCAGAAAATTGGAGGCTACCACGGCAGCCGCGTGATACAGCGGTTTTCCTTCGGTAATGATTTGTAGCGGAAACGCTTCCAGATCCCTTGCCATCTGAGCGGCCACTGACACAGCTTTTGAATCTCCCTCGATCGCCACCCGAATCCCTTCAAATGGATTTTGAGAGATATCCAAGGAAGCAAAGCTCTGCAGGGGATGCATGGAACCGATCGATGCGCCGGACTTGCGGGCGGAAGCCAGAATGGTCGAAGGATGGGCGCCGGAGCAGTGAAAAACGACAGCGGCCGGGGAAAACCCGTCCTGCTGCGAAATCGACGCGCATACGGATTCAATTACTCCGTCCGGTGTGCTCAGAAACACCACATCAGCCCTGCGGGTGATCTCCCAGGGTCGATCGGTAGCATCTGATATACCGCAAATATCCGCCAGTCTTTGCGCGGACGTCCGGTGAAGGCTTGAAACTCCGACAATCGCATGTCCCCTGTCGACAAGGGCTTTCGCCAGGGCCGTGCCCATTCGGCCGCAGCCGACAATACCGACCGAAGGTTTCATTCCGCCTCCTTAATAGCAATGCTCCTTGCCGGGAAAACGACCGGACTGAACCTCTTGCACATAATTCTGAACCCCGGCCCTGGCCAGATCCAGGAGCTGGGCGTATTGTTTTACAAAGCGGGGAACATGCCGGTCGGTCAGGCCCAGAAGGTCGTGAATCACCAGAATCTGGCCATCGCAATGGGGGCCGGCACCGATGCCGATCGTGGGAATTTTAAGCTTTTGGGTAATGGCTTCCGCGATATCGGAGGGAATGCCTTCCAGCACCACGGAAAAAGCGCCGGCAGCCTCGACCTCAAGGGCATCGGCCAGAAGGCGCTCTTCGTCCCGCTGAATCCGGTATCCGCCCATCTGATGTACCGACTGGGGAGTCAAGCCGATATGCGCTTGAACGGAAATGCCTGCCTGGGATATGGCCTTGATAACGCCGCTCACGGAAGCCCCCCTTCCAGCTTGACGGCCGCAGCCCCGCCTTCCTTGATGAACCTTCCGGCATTGGCCACGGCGGTTTCAATGCCGGTGTGATAGGACATGAACGGCATATCGCCGACCACCAGCGCATGCTGTGCGGCCCGGGTGACGATCTTCGTGTGATAAATCATTTCATCCATGGTTACCGGCAGGGTGCTGGAGCGTCCCTGAACCACCATGCCAAGGGAGTCTCCCACCAGAATCATATGCGTTCCTGATGTATCCACCAGCCTTGCCAGGTGATAATCATAAGCAGTCAGGGCAATAATTTTCTCGCCTTTTTCCTTCATTTTATACAGTATCGGGATGGTAACCGGGGAAGTCATTTAGGGTCTCTCCTTGAAAATAAAAGAAAAATCTACCGAGATTGGTTGTATCCCACGGCTACCCGGCTGAAGGTTGACGGCATTGATAATTGCGTCAACTTCAGCCGGGTAATGCCTTCCTGCCGAATTTCCAGCCTGTCCCCTCTCGACGTGTCGCCCGTCATTTCAAAAAACTCCCGTTTTTATACGATTCCTTTTTTTTGAAACGTAGCAATATCGTCTTCTGGATACCCGATTTCCCGCAAAATGTGAACTGTGCTTTCTCCAAAACCAACGGCTGGGGTGCGCACCTTCCCAGGCGTTCGGCTCAGCTTGATGGGAATGCCAATAACCGGCGTTGTTTTCCCGTTCTTTCCCTCAAGGTCAACGACCATTTCCCTTTCCCTGAACAAGGGGGCCTTCAGCACTTCTTCGAGGTTCTGAACCCTGCCCCAGCAGATATCCATATCTCCGAGCTCGCTGTCCCACCGGTCAAGGGTCTTCTGGCGAAAAACAGAGCGCAGGATGTCGATGATTTCCAGTCGTCTGCTGTCGTCATACTGCAGGTCGATGAATTCCGTAAGTTCAAGATGCTCGCAAAGCTTTTTCCAGAAGCGGTGTTCAACGGCGCCAATGGATAGAGACCGGCCGTCTGCGGTTTCATAAGTATTGTAACAGGCATATCGGTGAGACAACACGGCATCCGAACGCGTGGGGATCTGGCGGGTCAGTTGATGAAAGAAAAGCGGGATGGAAAGAAACCCCAGCAGGCCGTCGGTCATGGAAATATCAATGTACTGGCCCTTGCCGGTCTGACTCCTGGCAATGAGCGCAAGCAGAATGCCGATAACCGCATTCATCCCGCCACCGGCAATGTCCGCCAATTGAACGCCGGGGATGGCGGGAGGAGAATCCGGCGCGCCGATTAAATCGAGGATGCCCGCAGCACTCAGGTAATTGACATCGTGACCGACCCGATTCACGTATGTGCCTGTCTGTCCATAGCCGGTAATGGAACAGTAAATGATGCCCGGATTGACCTTGCAAACCGTTTCATAGTCAACACCCAGGCGCTGTACGACACCCGGACGGAAACCTTCCATCACGACATCCGCGGTTTTCACAAGACGAAAGAAAATCTCCTTTCCCTCGGGGGTTTTTAAATCCAGGGAAATGTGTTCCTTGTTCCGGTTTACGGTAGTGATAAAACCCTCGGCGATAAAGCGCTTGTCTTCTATGGAAATCACCCGTGCGCCATGATCCGCCAGGATCATCGAACCATAAGGTCCGGGCAGAAGTCTTGAGATATCCAGTACGGTGATTCCGGTCAATGCCCCTTTTTCCAGCATAAGTCCTCCAACAGTTAGTTAATTCCCCTTTAAAACAGGGGATCGTTTTTTCACGCTTATTTTGAGTTTCCTGATGATCGTCAGGCCGGAAAATGAAATGCCTAAAAGGATCGAGAGCATAAGCCATCCGGATTTGTATCCGTTCAAGTCTACAAGTGCGCCGAATATTGGAGGGCCGATCACCATTCCACCCCAGGCTATCGCAAACAATACTCCCATCACTGAGCCTATAAGTTCAGTACCCGCTATTTCTGCTACAAGAACAATGGCAAGGGAATTCCAGCCCATTAAGGCGACTCCCAGAAAAGTGGATATTATATATAACAGCCACAATGGGGGCTTATCATTCAAAAAAACAACTGAAACCGTGCTTAAAACACCTATCAATGCAACTAATGCAAGGGGGGCAACCCTGTCCCCCCGGAAGAGACGGTCACTGATCAGTCCGAACAGAACCCGGCTGATGGTCCCCCCCACCATGGCCACGGTAAACAAGCTTCCCGAAATGGCCATAGACAAGTGGAATACTTCGTGAACATAGATAACAAGAAAAGCGGTAAGACAAGCCTGACATATGGCAAACAGAGTGAAAACCGCTGTTGTGAAGATCAGAGTTGGTCTGAGTAAAACCGATCGCACACTGACTTTTCCTTGTTTGAGGCGGTCCTGTTGGATGGGGGATAGGGAATTATTCAACGGCTCTGGTTTTTCTTTGTAAAAAAAGAACGAAAATAATAAAATGCCGAATATGATAACAACAAGTAACAGTATGGCTTTTTGCCATCCCATGATCACCTCGAAAAAAGGTATATAGACGCCGATCAAACTCGCGCCAATAGTAATTCCTGTCTGTTTAATTCCCATGACAGTCGCTCTCTTGTTTGGCTCAAACCAGTACATAATCCCCTTTGCAGATATCTGATTGATCATTCCGTAACCTGCGCCGGCCAAAGTGGAAATTACAAAAAGGAAACCATAAAATGGGAACAGGGACAGCAGAAAAAAAGCAACGCCCATAAGAGAGCCTGAAAGAATCAACAGCCATTTCACACCATATTTATCAGTCAAAAAACCGGAGGGAATAGAGACAATAACCATGGCAAAGTACATAGTGGAATTGATAAGCCCAAATTGACTGTTATTAATCAGGAGTTTTTCCTTGAGTAAAGGCGCCAATGGCCCCCAAGAGTAGAAAAACATAGCCATTATCATATGAGTAGCGCTCAATATAGCTAAAATGACCCACTGGTAGTTGATTGCAGCCGGAAAAGCGGAGGTTTTCATTTTAGAATTTATCATGATATACAGCTAAAGCAAATACCATGCCACGTTTCTCACGACTGACTGATATTTAAGCAGGTGATTGCAGGTGTCGTCTGTTTTTCATGAGAGTATGTATTGATTTTGTATGGGAATTTCTAAAAATTCTGCAAAATGGAATCCTGTGACCTATGTGGATTAAAGGAAGTCCGAAGGGGCCACAGCATAGATACACGTGTCGAATATCCACCTTCAGGACAATTTGGCCGGTTTTTTGGCCGGTTTTTGCAATGCATAGCAATGCGGTGTGGATTTAATCAGGAAATGTTAAATATTGCAGTAAGCCCTATTGCTAAAAATCGCCACGTGTTTTTGTTTCAACAAAATATTATTGTTTCTCTTTCAACTGATATAATTAAGATTATACCCCATTCTGAGGCAAAGAACGGCCAACTCCATCCCCAATTCGATTTGACTGTTTATATGTCCATCAATCCATAATCAATAAAGGCATCGTTCATGTGAGCCTATTGGCATGGATATTGAATATATCAGAAAATAGCGGTTAATTATTAGCGGTTGATCATTATTGTTCAATACGGACCAAAGCATTTGCCTTTATAGAATGATTATCAATGATTATCACTGAAAATACAATTGTTACTATGCGTTACATCGTAGAAGATGTTTCCGGGAATGTACTGGACAACACTTATGCCAATACTCCGATAAAATTTCAAATGGGCCGCGGAGATTTCCCATTGGGTTTGGAAAATCAGATCCTGGCGCTTGGCCCTGGCCAAAGCAAAACCGTCCATGTTCCTGCAGAGCAGGGTTATGGGAAGCGGAAAAAGGAATTGATATTAAGAGTTAACAGACGCGAACTCCCATCAGATATTGAAATAAAGGTCGGCGGCAGAATTAGAAGGTATGAGACAATTTTTGAAAGTGAGTTGTTCACGGTGCAGGGGTATATCGGAGACTGGATATATCTTGACCGGAATCACCGCTATGCAGGGATTGATTTGATTTATAAAGTCGATATTGTCGATGTGAATACTGATTGGTGAGATCAATCAGGTAAAAAAATATATTTTCCGCTTGGTGGATCGACGTGCAGGCGGAATGCTCTATATATTATACACTATGCTATAGCCGTTGGAGGTGGGAAATATGGGGAATGAATTGCTGATAAAAGAAAAAAATGGAAATGTGGGCACCATAATTTTTAACCGGCCTGAAAGAAAGAATTCTTTTTCACCGGAACTGCTTATTAAACTTCATTTGACATTGAAAGAATGGGAACAGGATGAAACCATTCGGACTGTTGTATTCACAGGATCAGGAGACAAAGCTTTTTCTTCCGGATACGACATTCTATCCATCCCAACTGATCTTACGCCGGAGATGGCGGCAATAATGAAAAAAGAAAATCCCCTGAAATTGGCATTGTCCAGCGTTAAAAACTATCCATTTCCGACCATCGCAATGATGAACGGTTATGCACTAGGGGCCGGCCTGAACCTCGCATTGTGTTGCGATATGCGTGTCGGCGTTGAAGATATCAGCGTTAGCATGCCTCCGGCAAAACTTGGTCTTATATATCATCCGGAAGGCTTTAAACAATTCACGGAAGTTATCGGAATGGCGCGGACCAAAGAAATTTTTTTCACAGCCCGGAAATACGAGGGCCGGAAAGTCAAGGAAATGGGGATTGTGGATTATCTTGTTCCTCGGTCAGAACTTTCAGCTACGACCTATGCCCTTGCAAATGAGATTGCCGGAAATGCACCATTGTCCCTTAAGGGGAGTAAGCGGATATTGAGTATGCTTTCTCGGGCCGTTGAATTTAAGGAAACAGACTTAAAGGAAGCAGATGCGATCATGGCACAAGGTTTCGACAGCGAAGACCTTAAAGAAGGCCAAAACGCGTTTATTGAAAAACGAAAACCTGTTTTCAAAGGATGTTAAGGTTATGGATTCAAAAATTGACTCGGTCATGAATTTGAATCGTAAAGCAGGAGACCTTTCTGGTCAAGGTGATTATAACGGAGCGTTGCAGAGCTATGCTGAAGCCCTGAACCTACTAACGGAAACAGGATGTTCGAAAGAACAGGAAATTAAAGCGATACTCCTTAACAATATCGGGCATGCACAGGTTGCGATCGGTGATTTAGATAACGCGCTTGTTGCTTTTAATAAGTCAGCAGCTCTGTATCATGTACTTGATGATATGCTTGGCGTCGGACAACAATTCGGTAATGTCGGGTCCGTTTATCGCGACAAAGGCGAATGGGATAATGCACGAAAAAGTTACGATAAGTCGGTGGCAGCCTTTAAATTACAGGGCGACAAGCCCGGTCTTGCCGATCAATACAGCGATATCGGATATATTTGTGTTCAGAAAAAGGAATTTAAATCTGCTCTTGAATGGTTTTATAAGGCGAAAGCACTTTACGAGGAGTTGAACATGGAGGAAAGAGCAGGGTTGGTTGAAAAGAATATATCTGTTTTATCCAATTCTGATAAGTGAGCGGAAAGGCATGAAAGGGCTTGAATTATCAGAAACATATTTTAATGAAGTCGGCTTCCCCATGCTCCGCGAGGAGTTTGGCGACTATATCGATCGTATGGCGGCTGGTCTGGTAGGAGACGGTTCCGAATGTTTCGGATTCGATGACGGCTTGTCCCGGGATCATGACTGGGGGCCTGGATTCTGTTTATGGCTGGCTCCCAAAGACTATGAAATTATCAGTAGAAAATTAAAGTCGGCTGTAGCCGCATTGCCGCGGTCGTTCGCCGGCTTTGGCCCAAGACAAGCCAGCCAATGGGGCGATGAACGAATCGGTGTTTTCGAGATCAACCGGTTTTACCGGAAATTTATCGGCTTCGACCATATGCCGTCAGACCTTAATGAATGGCTGATAATCCCGGAAAATAATCTGGCGGCTTGTACGAATGGGAAGGTATTTTATGACCCGCTCAAAGAGTTTACCCGCTGGCGCAACACCCTGCTTGATTTTTATCCGGAGGATGTCAGGCTTAAAAAAATTGCATCACGATGCATGACTATCGGTCAAACCGGGCAATACAACTTGCCGAGATGCATTCAGCGAAGCGAATATTTCTGCGCACAATATGCTGAAACTAAATTCTGCGCTGATTTTATATCTCTCATATTTCTTTTAAACAGAAAATACGCTCCGTTTTACAAATGGATGCACCGGGCGGTGAAAGGTCTCCCGATTCTGGGCGAGTGGACGCACAGAGAAGTTGCAGCGTTGATATCGGAACCCGAATCCGAAGAAAAAATTAAACGGGTCGAAGGAATGTGCGCCACTGTTATTAAAGAGTTAAAAAAGCAGGAGCTTAGTTACAACGACAGTTCATTCATGGCTGATCATGGTCCGGAAATACATAATAAAATAAAAGATGATAGATTACGCGACCTGAATGTCTGGGTCGGGTAAAAACAACAAAAGGGCGGCATGAAAAATTTATTGATTATCGGCGGAAGCTATTTTCTCGGCAGGATTTTTGTCGAAAGCCTGGCTCAAAATCATGACTACCGGATATATGTGGTGAATCGAGGGAACCGCCCACTAAACATGGAAGGGGTTGTGGAACTTAAATGCGATCGAAACGATATCACCGGTCTAAAATTGTTGCTTCCAAAATTATCCTGGCATGCGGTTATTGATTTTTGCGCTTATACGCCCCAGGATGTAAACGGTCTGTTTCTTGTTCTGCCCCGTAAAACAGTTAATCATTATATTTTTATCAGTACGGTTTCTGTTTATGCACCAACAAAAACCCTCCCCATCAAAGAGGGCTCTCCCACTTTAACCGGCCCTCAGCCCGAACTCGGCCCCGCCGCAAATTACGGATACCAGAAATCGCTGGCCGAAAAAGCCATGACAACACAGTGCAAGTATAATCATATACCTTTCACCGGTCTTCGGCCGGGCATCATTTACGGGAAATACAATTATGCCCCCCGTGAGAGCTATTTTTTCGATTTGATTCGTAAAAAGCAATTGACCGTGATACCTGAAAACGACCTGCCCCTATTTCAATTTATTTCCGTATGGGATGCGGCTCAGATTATTGTTTTGTGCATGGGAAATCCGGACACATATAACAAGACATTTAATCTATGTGCTCCAGAACTCATTTCATACGGTCGGCTTATTGAAATCCTTGAAGTAATCAGTGGCATGCCTATATCCAAAAGATTCATGAGCGCTGCTGAAATAGATAAAAAAAAGATTCCCCTGCCCTTTCCTTTAGATAGTCATTTGATTTATTCCGGCGAGCTGATTCAACATACACTCGATTTTAAATACACTTCATTTATCGAAGGGATGCGGAAAACCTATGACTGGCACCATAATAATACAAACGATACCGATTGAAGAGGAGTTGCCATGGAAAAAGAAGCATTGATCTCACAAATACTCGAAATCGAGTTTGATATGTTTGTCTCTGTTAGTTCCCGTCATCCGGTTTCATGCCAGGAGGATCCGGAAGGATTCCGCGTCATGCGCTCCGCCCAGTTTTCGGCCTGGTCAGAGGAAACATTGCAGAGTTATCTGTTTGATTTAAAATGCGCCGTGAACGATTGCCGGAATCTGATGACATTGAAGTATGCCCGCATGGAAAATATCGTGCCTTCCCTGCATGAAAATCCTCAGATTATTAATATGATTCATGAAATTGTTGCGGCCCAGATGGAATGGCAGAAAGAAATGTTTTTAAAATATCCTGCGTTAATGTCACGCGGACGTCCTCTCGGAGCAACGGGCAACGAGAGGCGGCAGGCTGACACTTCTTTTAAGACTTATCTTTGTTGCGAACTTGAGACATACTCGCTGATGACGCTGACCCATCTCTTTCGCGATATTATGGTTAACCGCAGTCAGGCAAAGAATATGACCGAAGAAATCTATGCCCACATGGTGAAGGGTTTGGGGTATTCTTCGCTTGAGGAAGCCGAAGAGTCAGCCCAAAAGGCAATAGCATAAAACGTGATTTGTGAATATAACCTGTAAAATTAAAGCAAGGAGAATATCAATATGGAGCTGTTGTTGGAAAAACGATTAAAAGAGCTTGGTGAAATTCGGCAAAAAGTACGACTGGGCGGCGGTGAAATAAAAAACGCCGAGCAGCACGCCATGGGGAAACTGACAGCCAGAGAAAGACTTGGCATACTTCTGGATGAAAACAGCCTGTTGGAGATGAATATGCTTGCCGGACACGCCCGGGGTATTCCGGGAGATGGAATTATCTGTGGTAGCGGAACCATAGACGGAAGGCAGGTATATGTATATTCACAGGATCCAACGATAAAGGGCGGGTCAGTCGGTCTGGAACATGGGAATAAAATGTATCGGACCGTAGAGCGAGCAATGGAATGCAAAGTCCCTTTCATCGGACTCTATGATTCTCCTGGCGCGAGGCTCCCGACGTCTGACGAACTGGACGTGTTAAGCATGGCAAAAAGTTCTCTTTTTTCAAATCTCTCCGAGAAGCATGGCGGTTCTGTTTTTTTTCCGTGTACACTTGCTTCCGGGGCGATCCCTCAAATTTCTGCCATTCTAGGCACTTGCGGCGGGCTTTCGGTTTACATACCTGCAATGACAGACTTTATTTACATGATCGAGAAGCAGAGCCACATGTTTATTACCGGTCCGCAGGTGGTAAAAATGATTATTGGAGAAGATATTACAAAAGATGAATTAGGAGGGTCTGCTGTTCATTCACAGGTAAGCGGCTGCTGCGATTTTACTTATGCTGACGAAAAGGAATGTCTGCTCAATATTAGAAGACTGCTTGGTTTTCTTCCTTTAAATTGCGATGAGGCCCCCCCTGTATATCAAAGCAGTGATGACCCGGAAAGGGCCTGTGTCGGATTGAATGATATCGTGCCTTGTTCACCCAACAAAGCTTTCGACATGTATAGGGTGATCGGGGAAATTGTAGATAACGGCGATTTTTGTGAGGTAAAAACAAATTTTGCGAAAGAGATGATTGTCGGATTTGCCCGTCTCGACGGAAAAACAATCGGTATTGTTGCCAATCAGCCTATGGTGAAGGCAGGTGCATTAACGGCTGACAGCTCCGACAAACAGGCGCGATTTATTCGTTTCTGCGATTGTTTTAATATTCCGCTGATTCTTCTGGTAGATACACCGGCATATATGCCGGGTTCCGATCAGGAACATTCGGGTATCATCAGGCGTGGGGCGAAGGTTTTGTACGCACTCTGCGAAGCGACTGTGCCAAGGATTTCGCTTGTTTTAAGAAAAGCATATGGCGGCGGGAATCTCGGCATGGGGGTCTTGCCGGGACTTGGGAATGATATGGTGCTTTACTGGCCGATTATGGAAACAGGAATCCTGGGCGCTGAGCAGGCAGTTATGCTTCTTTACGGTAGAACGCCAGGGGTTACAAAGGAATTCATAGATCAAAAACTCAAGGAATATCGCGAAACTTATGCAAATCCTATATACGACATTTCATCCAATTTAAATGTTCAGGATGTTATCGCGCCCACCGAAACAAGGAGTTATTTAATTCGTGCGCTCAAATCCATGCCGGATAAAAGAAGAAACAAATATGGAAAACGGCATGGGAATATTCCATTGTAGATGATATCCATTCAAAATATTCGGCGGTATCCTCATCGCGTTGACTGCGGCTTACATCCTTTCGCTCAGATTCCAGCGGCTGTTCACCGATCCGGTTATTCACATGCAAGATAAAATTTGGCACTCATCCGACAAGGCGATTACACCACCCGAGCCCACACGTTCTATCCCGATTAAAACGGGGAATTGATCACAGTGTTAACATCATAAACGAGAGTGTCCAGGCATGGGATAAAACTTTGCGACATCATGACGAGAATATAGAACAGAAGGTGGCCGATCGGACCGCAGAACTGATGGCCATGATTGATACCCTTACCCAGACCGTGAACGAACTGCGGGTGGCCAGGGTTTACGCGGAAGCCGCTATCCTGGCCAAATCCCAGTCTCTGACCAACATGAGTCATGAACGTCCATGAACGGGGTATTAGAAATGCTTGAGCTGCTGCTGACTTCCAAGTTGACGGAAAAGCAGCGCAAATTTGCGAAAACTGCGTATTCATCCGTCACTGTTTTGCTCGGCATCATCAACGATATTCTGGATTTTTCCAAAATTGAAGCCGGAAAACTCACACTTGAGATATACTTCAGTTGGTCACAATTTGAGTGTTCCCGGGCCGGCCTTTCACGGCAGGACGGTCGCGCCGTAGAGACAAGGCATGNNGTCTCTACAGATGGGAATCGCAGATGGTGACCGTTCAAAGTATAGTTCCTTTTTCGTTGTCTAAAATACTGACCGAGGTAAGGGATTTGTTGATCCGGCAGGCCAAAGAAAAAGGCGTGAATCTGGAAATCCCTGTATCGAATCTGCCACCGGTTCTGGTGGGCGACCCCATGAGAATAAGGCAAATTCTTATTAATCTGGTTGGTAATGCCATCAAGTTTACCGAAAATGGCTTTGTCCGGGTTACAGTAGATATTCTTTCCCGGCAGGAAAACAGCATCAGACTACGGGTCGAGGTTACGGATACCGGCATCGGCATTTCAGGGGAACAGCAGGAGATTGTTTTTAAGTCGTTTCGCCAGGCGGGAGGCGGAAAAACCCGACGTTTCGGCGGAACAGGGCTGGGACTGGCCATCGCCAGGCAACTTGTTCAACTCATGAATGGCCGGATCGGGGTTCAAAGCCGGGTCGGATTTGGGAGTACCTTCTGGCTGGAATTGCCGCTTGAAGTTTCCGGGGAAGCCGCCCTTGCCCGCGCCAAGACCGCATCGAAAAGTGATCCAACGGATTTCTCTCCCAAAAAGAATATCCGCATATGCCCGTCATAAACGGTTATCAAGCAGCCCGAAATATCCGTATGCTCGAACGGAGCAAATATCTGGAGAAGCCTATTCCCATCATTCTAGAACGAAGACCTGGAACTGAAAGCCTACCAGGGAATAATGCTGTCCGATGCAGCGGAGCAGTTGGCCCGCATTGAATCCGAATATCAGATGGTGGTGACGGCTCTGGGATACTTTATTAACAAATTAAATCAGGGTTGATCCGATGGTTATTTCAATGTCCTTTGTTCCAGTTGTGTAATGTCATCGACACCCAGCGCCCGGTCGATATCAAGGAGAATCTTGATGCTTTTTCCGATATTGACCATTCTAATAATATAATCCGTGTTGAGTTTCATCCCAAAAGTGCGGGTTTCCTCAATGACTTCAGCCTTGTTGCTCAATACCTCGGAATCCGAATCCACCACGCCGATCATCATATTTGCGGCCGTGCCTGCGATCTCCACCACATTGTTTTCATAGTTAAATATTGTTGTACGGTTATTCATCCGCGATGAATTGATCGTGCGTTGTATACCATTTTTTCAGACATAATGGCATGCAAAGTGACAGTTTGGCCGATATGTTTTATATTTTTATCTCTCCGCTTGTTATTATTTCAGAATTATCCGCAGGCAATTAAGCGGCAAGTCTCTGCAACCTCGTTAGCTATCATACGAAAGCGCTGCCGTTATTATCCGGCAAAATTAGACGATATTACTCTTGGCACGCAAATTGAATATTAATAAATTAAACAAACTTGGTGATCGTTCAAGGATTCCGAAATATGGTTACTCCTCCTTCCCGCTGTTTGTCAGAGAAGATGTTCACATTCATTTTCTCAATGTTAATCCATATCATATGAGTGCTCATATCAAGGCTGTGGAGAATAAAGATGAATAATGAAATTATGGATAATAAAACATTAATTACCAAGATTCAACGATTTTCAGTAAATGACGGTCCTGGCTTTAGAGCCAATGTTTTTCTTAAAGGATGCAACCTGAAGTGTCTGTGGTGCCATAATCCTGAAACACAGTCATTCGCTAAGGAACTTTACTGGAAAAAAAGGCTCTGTATACAATGCGGCGCCTGTTTTAATGTCTGTCCCAATGACGCGATAGTTCCCCCCATTTCACCGGAAGAGGCAAATTTGGAAGGGAGTACTTATTATAAAATTATTAAAGACCGTTGTGATAATTGCATGAAATGTGTTGATTCGTGTGCTTACGGTGCGTTGGAGATCGTTGGGGAAGCATTAACCATAGAGGAAATTTTGGATGAGGTGGAAAAGGACGCGCTTTTTTATAAAAACTCAGGCGGTGGTATGACTTTAAGCGGCGGCGAACCGACCGCTCACATTGATTTTGCAAATAAACTCATAACGTCCGCAAAAGAAAGAAATATTCATGTCTGCTTGGACACCTCGGGATTCTGCCAGTGGGAAAACCTTGAATTGCTCGCAAACAAGTCGGACATTGTTCTTTTCGACCTGAAGCAGATCGATTCGACCGTTCATAGAAATATAACCGGGGCGTCGAATGAACTGATTTTGCAGAATTTGTCCAGACTTGTTGACAAAGGTTCTGAAATCTGGCTGCGGATATTGGTGATTCCTGGATTCAGTGATTCCATTGAATATCACAGAAAAGTCGCGGAATATCTCTCTACATTGTCGCGACCACTGGATCGAATCGATTTGCTTCCTTTTCACAACTGGTGTGAGGATAAATATGGTTGGCTCGGAAGGAAGTGGCCCATGGGAGAATCGCAGGCAATTGATCCGGCGGATATCGATCATTTGACAGATGTATATGAGTCGATTGGGCGGAAAATAACAATAGGCGGCTCAGGCTTTGAATAAGTTGAATTAAAGGAGGTGAGAACGAATGACAACATGCAATGAATGCAGAAATTATTTTCCACTTGAAGACGATCCTGCAGCGGGAGATTGTGTTCAACGGGTGGTTGATCCAAGGCAGGCCTATTACAAGGCTAAACCGGTCGGTGCGGATGCCGATGCATCAAAATGCAACCAATTTAATAAAAAATAATAGAATGAATGAAAAGCTAAAGGAGGTGAGAACGAATGACAACATGCAATGAATGCAGAAATTATTTTCCGCTAGAAGACGATCCTGCAGCGGGAGATTGTGTTCAACGGGTGGTTGATCCAAGGCAGGCCTATTACAAGGCTAAACCGGTCGGTGCAGATGCCGATGCATCAAAGTGCAACCAATTTAATAAAAAATAGTATTTCAGGAGGATTTAATAATGGCAAAATTAGCGACAAAACAATCAGAAGAATTAGAAAAACACGAGAAAGCCCAGGAATGGTGGTGGGTTGCTGAAAATAAACGTTCCAAGCGACTGGAGTACCTGAGGAAGGCGGTTTGGAAAAAGGGGGCATTGGGCGGCAATTATGCGCCCGGGATCAAAATATGCCTTTCCTTTCCGGAGATTTTCACAGAGGCATGGAAAGAGTACGAAGATAAACCCATCATGCTCCGCAAGGCCCTTTCCATTGCCGAAGTACTGGACAACATTCCCATCTTTATTACGGATAATGCCCAGCTCGTTGGCTATGTGGGAGAAGCCCCCCACGAGATAGTATGGTTCTGGCAGTCGGCCAGCATGATTAATGAGGAGATATACAACGAGGAAGGTACCACCCCGGAGCCGTTGGAAGAGAACCTGAAGAAAATGGGCGAGCTCAATGAATATTGGGGCGGCCAGACCGCACTTGACAAACTGGCCAGGGTGCTGGACCCCGAAGATGCGGTTAAATTCATGAGCGGTGCCATCGGCTGGGGGACACCATCTTCGGCGGCCACCTACTCGACCAAGGATTTTGACTTTATTTTCAAAGGCTTTAACGCCATATCGGAAATGATCGATGAACAGATCTCGAAAACCAACAGCCGGATCAAAGACGGAAATCCGGGCCCTGACATCATCCCGCTGTATGACAAATTCCACCGCTGGGAGGCCATGCAGACCATTCTGGAGGCAACGATTCGTTATGCCGGGCGCTACGCCCGCCTGGCCAAGACTATCGCCGAAAATTTTGAATCAGACCCGAAACGCAAGGAAGAACTGATGCGGATGGCAGAAACCTGTGAGCGGGTTCCGGCCCAGCCGCCGCGCAATCTTCAGGAGTCCCTCCAGTTTGACCATTTCGTCCAGGTCCTGATGAGATACGAAACCCTTGAAGGCGCCTGGCCCCATCGCCCGGACTATGTGCACTGGCCGTGTTATGACAAGGATGTGAACATTGACAAGCGGATCACCCGCGATGAAGCCATGGAGCTGTTGGGCGAGCACCTGATTCGCGCCTATGAAGTAGGTATATTCGCCCCGCGGTGGACCCGGGAGGGACTTCAGGGTATCACCGGCACCTGGGTTTGGACCCTTGGAGGTGTCAAGCCGGACGGTACGAATGCCTGCAACGATTTGACCAAGGCGTACCTTCAGGTTGCCCGCCTCGTGAGGGTCGCAAACCCCACATTCACCTTCAGATGGCATCCCGAGGTATCCGATGATCTCATGCGCGAGTGCTTTGAGTGCCTCCGCCATGGCCTCGGTTATCCTAACATGAGAAATGACCCGGTTCTGATCGAAAACGCCATGTACTGGCACGGCCATCCGCTCGAGGAGGCCAGAACCTGGGTGACACAGTCCTGCATGTCTCCGTGTCCCACCACCAAGTACGGGGGCCAGCCTTTCCGGATGGCTTCTGCCACCGCAAATATGGCCAAAATCGTAGAGTATACGATCCACAGCGGATATGATCCTGTGGTAAATATGCAAATGGGCCCGAAAACCAAAGATTTTGCCGAATTCAAGGACTTCGAAGAGGTCTTTGAGGTCTGGGTCCAGCAGGCGAAATGGTTGATGAACCTTCTGGTGCGTGTCGTTCACCTGGGCAGAACCAAGGATCCGGAATTCTTTTCCAGGCCGGCGCTTTCGGCTATTTATGAGCGGGCTGTGGAGACAGGAACCGATGCGGTGGATCCGTCCAACGGCGAGCGTGGCAATGCATGGATTACCGCCTTTACCTGGGTGGAAAACATCGACAGTCTGGCGGCAATTAAAAAACTTGTTTTCGATGACAAGAAATACACGGCGGCCAAACTCAAGGAAGCCATCGTCGCCAACTGGGAAGGCTATGAAGAGATGCGGCTCGACTTTGTCCGCAACGCGCCCAAATGGGGCAATGATGATGATTACGTGGATAATATCATGGTACGCTGCCTTGAAGAAGTGGCCAAACACGGCCGAGTCATCAAGTGCACGTCCGGCAACAACATCCCCATTCTGCCGGAAAATGTCAGCGGCAATATCCACTATTCCAATATTGTCGGTGC
>DFZJ01000101.1:641-13928 GCA_002382045.1 Syntrophaceae bacterium UBA4059 | reverse complement strand
AAATCTTTCCATCATCCGAATCGGCAAAGACCCTGCCCCTGGCATCCACCAACGTCACCCGCGAACCGGATATGCTCGCAATCTGTCTCAACTGATCAGACATTGCCCGCGCGGAACTGAGATCAATCAGTTCCACATAAGTCAACAATTCTCCCTCAATTTTACCCGTCATCATTTTGCGAATTTCATCCTTGATAAAAATATTCAACACAAGAAATGAAAAACAAATAATGACGAGATAGGAGAAAAATATCTTTAAAAAAGGTTGCGTTTCACGCCGGCTCCTTATTCATTTGCGGGACGGGTCTGATGACGGACACAAAGACCGGTCACCATATAAGCAACCATATCCGCAATGCCCTTGGCATGATCGGCGATGCGCTCCATATTTTCAGAAACCTGCATGATCAAGAGGGCTCTGTGGATCGATGCGGAATCTTCCATCATAAAGGTTAATAGCTCCCGGAAAATCTGCTCGTTTAAATCATCAACCACCTGCTCTGTCTGTCTGACTTTTTCCGCAATATTCACCGCCATATCGCCGATTCTTTCCAAATGACCAGTAATTTTAATCGCGGTGGTGATAAACCTCAAATCAATTGCCGCCGGTTGCCTGAGCGCCAGTATCTTGATGCAGCGCTCTTCAATGTCTGTGTCCAACCTGTCAATGTCATTATCCTCTTCGATGACTTTTCGCGCGATGTCAGAATATGTCCGGTTTGTAGCACATAAACTGTCCGCTTCATCCGTCACCTCCATCAGGTAACTTATCAACCAGACAGTTTATGTGCTACAAAATAGGACTTTTCTATTTGCTGCTAACAGGACTTTTCTTGCCGGTCCAATATTATACGAAAATAAATCATGATAAGTTTTTCCTTGATTCCTGAGCCGCAGTAAACTAAATGATATTAATTAATATTTTAATGGATGAAAGGTTTGTATTTCTATGAGCGATGATAATTCCAATGAAGGGATGGATACGCCTGCGGCCGATGGCCCTCGCGATATCTGTCTGGAAGAACTGACTGACGATCTGAAGGCGGCCTGCGAGCGCGCGGGCTGGACGTCTCTGGCGCCCGTGCAGGCCAAATCCATTCCGTATCTATTGTCCGGCCGAGATGTGATGATTCAGTCGCGAACCGGCAGCGGTAAAACCGGCGGTTATCTGCTGCCGATTATGAAAAAAATCGATATGCAGAAAAATGTCGCCCAGGCGCTGGTTTTAGTTCCCACCCGTGAGCTGGCCCTGCAGGTGTCCCAGGAAGCGGAAATGCTGTTTCAGGGGACGCAATTGCGAACGGCTGTTGTTTACGGCGGCGTCGGTTATAACGCCCAACTGGAAGCTTTCCGGGGCGGCGCTCAACTGGTGGTCGGTACGCCGGGACGGATTCTGGATCATCTGCTGAAAAACACGCTTTCGCTGGATCATCTGAAAATGCTGATTTTTGACGAGGCGGACCGGATGCTGTCGATGGGATTTTACCCCGATATGGTTAAAATCCGTAAATACATCCCGGTAGGCAGGATTACGAGCAGTATGTTTTCCGCTACGTTCCCGCCTCAGGTCATTCGCCTGGCCGGTCAATTTTTACACGATCCCCAGTTGTTGAGCTTAAGCGGCAATGAGGTGCATATCGCCGAGAGCGAGCATATTTACTACATTGTGCCGGGCATGCGTAAAGAGCGCTCACTGGTGCGGATTATCGAGATTGAAAATCCCGCCTCAGCCATTATTTTCTGCAACACCAAGGACACCGTGCATTATCTGTCCGTTGTTCTGAAGCGATTCGGGTATGACGCCGACGAGCTCTCCTCGGATCTGGCCCAGAGCGCAAGAGAAAAAGTCATGGCGCGGGTGCGTCGCGGCGCATTGCGTTTTCTGGTTGCCACTGACGTGGCGGCGCGCGGCATCGATATTCCCGATCTTTCACATGTGTTTCAGTATGAGCCGCCGGAAGATCCGGAAGCCTATGTGCATCGTGCCGGACGCACCGGAAGGATGGGGTCCAGCGGCGTGGTCATTTCCGTGGTCGCGGAAATGGAAAAATTCAAGATGCAAAGCATTGCGCGTTTTTACAATATCCGCATGGAGGAACGTCAGCTGCCCGGCGATGAAGAACTCGAAAGAGTCGTAGCCGAACGTATCACGGCGCTTCTGGAAGCACGTTTGCGCGGCCGCGATAATATTCAGATTGAACGTATGCAGCGTTTTGCGCCGCTGGCGCGCAATCTGGCGCAATCCGAAGATGAACTGGCGATTGTCACCATGCTGCTGGACGATTATTATCAACAGACCCTGCACGCGCCACCGGTTCAACTCGCGTCTGATATTGTGGAAGAGGGAAGCCCGGCCAAACCAAGACCAAACCCGAGCCCAAGACCAGGTTCAGGCCCCAGGTCTAAACCCCAGAATGGCAGGCCGCGGCCAAAAAGCAGAAAACCAAGGACAGCATAGCCATGTCGATTATTTTTCATCGTTTATGTCGGACCCTGTACCCTGTTATTTTGGGCTGTTTGTTTCTGTTTGTTTCCTGTGCGTCAACACCGCCTGTCGCGCCACCGGCCAAACCCGCAAAAATTGCCGTCGTGTTAGGCGCGGGCGCGTCCAAGGGGTTCGCGCACATTGGTGTCTTGAAGGTCCTGGAAGCCCAGAGAGTTCCCATCCACATGATCGTAGGGACGAGTGCCGGCAGCCTGGTGGGCAGTCTCTATGCATCGGGCAAAAGTGCTTTTGAATTGCAGGGAATTGCCATGAAAATGGAGAAGGACAATGTTCTCGACTACGACTGGAAAGTCTGGAGGGGCGGACTCATCAAGGGCGAGAAGCTTGAAAACTTCATTAATGCTAATGTGCGCAATACACCCATTGAAAAGTTGAAAATCCCTTTCTACGCAGTGGCAACCAATGCCGTAACCGGCGAGGAAATGGTCTTTGGCCGGGGGAACACCGGCATGGCCGTGCATGCCAGTTGCAGCGTGCCGGGAGTGTTCCAGCCGGTCAGGATCGGGAACAATACCTATGTGGACGGCGGATTGGTCAGCGCGGTGGCCGTAGATGTGGCGCGACGCTATGGGGCGGATGTGGTGATTGCCGTGGATATCTCCGGCGGTCTGGACAAAAATACCCCGAGCGGGATGATGGATGCCATGGGAAAATCAGTCAACATCATGTACATGCGAAACATCAATGCCCAGCTTAAAAACGCCGATGTTGTCATACGGCCGAATGTGAAGGATATTGGTTCGACGGAAATGGAAAAGTTCAACCAGGCGATCTTCGAAGGTGAAAAGGAGGCCACGATGGCCATGCCGGCGATTAATCGGATCATCAACCAGTTGCGTCAGGAAGGCCGATTGCCCTGAAAGTTAACAATCTTTATTTTCGCAGATTATACTTGATCATCTTGAGCTGCAGACCCTTGCGGCTCAAGCCCAGAAGCTTGGCGGCTTTTGTGACATTGCCTTCGGATTCTTCAAGACATTTGATGATCATCTGCTTTTCCACATTTTCCATGTGTGCGCGCACGAAATCTTTAAAAGGTTTTTTGTCGCCATCCACGCCGACTGCGACATCTTGTTCCAGGCTGGTCTTGAATTCCGGCGGAACTTCGCAGGTGGTGATGGTCGGACTTTTGGCCATCAGCATCATTCTTTCAATCAGGTTTTCCAGCTCCCGGATATTGCCGGGCCAGCGGTAGCGCAACAGCATTTCTTTGACGTCATGGTCCATCCCGCCGATCGCCAGGTCGAGTTTTTTATTGAATTTACCTACAAAAAAATCCACAAGGGCCATGATGTCGTCTGTTCTTTCCCTCAGAGGAGGCACATTGATGGGAAAAACATTGAGTCGATAGTATAAATCTTCGCGGAAGTTTCCCTCCTGAACGCTTTGCAGCAATTTTTGATTGGTCGCGGCAATGAAACGCACATCCACTTTAATGGTTTTTAATCCGCCGACTCTTTCAAATTCCTGCTCCTGCAAAACGCGCAGCAGCTTGACCTGCATCTCCCGGGGGATTTCACTCACCTCATCCAGAAATAAGGTGCCCTTGTGCGCCAGTTCAAATTTGCCGGGTTTGGTAATGGCCGCCCCCGTAAAAGCTCCTTTTTCATAACCGAAAAGTTCACTTTCCATCAGGGTCTCGGCAATAGCCGAGCAATTGATCTTGATCAGCGGATTGTTTTTCCTCGGAGAATTCCGGTGAATGGCCTCGGCAACCAGTTCTTTACCCGTGCCGGTTTCTCCGTTAATCAGAATAGTGGTGGTCGTGGGCGCCACCCTCCTTATGGCGTCAAACAGGTCGAGGGCCGATGGGCTGGATCCGATGATTCCGGCGTGTTCAATTTCGTCCGGCGGCAGGTAGAGCTCATTTTCTTTCAGATTATGTGTTTTGACGGCTTTGGAGACGACATTTTTCAGTTCTTCGAGTTCGAAGGGTTTGGTGATGTAATCCAGCGCGCCTTTTTTAAGGGCTTCGACAGCCGTGGCCACGGTGCCGTGAGCGGTGATCATAATCACAGGGACTTCCGGGTATTCCCGGCTGACACGGCCCAGCAGTTCCATACCGCCGATGCGCGGCATCTTCAAATCCGTGACCACGGCGGCAATCGGCCCGGATTTTAAAATTTGCAGGGCCTCGAAGCCGTCGGCGGCGGAGGCGACTTCATAGCCTTCTTTTTTCAGCATGGCGGCCAGAACCAGGCGCATATTCAATTCATCATCGACGATTAATATTTTGTTCATAGTTTACAGCTATTATGACTTGGCGATTAAATCAAGATGGATTGTGTCTTACAGTTTACCGTTCGCGGTAAGCCGGATAAAAAAGACGCTGCCCCGGCCGGGAATGGATTTGACCCGGATGGAACCGCCGTGTTCCCGGATGATTCTCTGGCAAATCGCCAATCCCAATCCCACGCCCCTTTCCCTGGTTGTGTAAAAAGGTTTGAAAATATTTTTAAGATCGTCCGGACTGATCCCGCTACCTGTGTCCCGGATGGTAATGCCTATGGCAACGCCTTCGCTGGTTTCAATTTTTGATGTCCGGAAGGTCAGGCTGCCGCCCTGAGGCATGGCTTCAATGGCGTTGAGCGATATATTGATCATGACCTGAATCATTTGCTGTTCATCCACATTGACCGGCGGCAATCCGTCCTGCAGTTCCCGGGAAATCGTAATGTTGCCGGCCAGCCGATTGGCGGCGATGATCGAGATGACCCGGAGAATAATGGCGTTGATGTCCTGCGCCCGGATCTTGCCGCTCCCGGGGCGGGCGTAATCCAGAAACTGGCTGACGACGGCATTGAGCCGGTTGACTTCCTCGATAATCACGTTCAGAAGCTGGCGGTGTTCTTCCGTTGTTGCCTCGGATTGAAGAACTTGCGCCGCTCCCTTGATGGAGCCCAGCGGGTTGCGGATTTCGTGGGCGAAAACCGGCGCCATCTCCGAAAGCAGCAGGGCCTTTTCCCTTTCCAGTTTTTCATCAAACTCATAAAGGGATGTGAAAACATCTTTGCTGTCGGGATAAAGGAAACTGAAAAATTTTTTTAAGATCATCTTGACCGGGGTGACGGAAATGACGATTAAAAATGACGCCATCACAACGCTGGTAAACGAAGGCAGATTGGAACTGAAAAAAAATGCCACAAAATAAAAGATGAAAGCGCCGATGATGGTGCTGATGAAAATAACCAGGGCGCGGGCGAAAAAATCATGCAGTTCCGAAAGCTGGGGATAGGCGATAATCAGCAGGGTTAAATAAAGCAGAGCGGATAAAACCAGACCGGCAATTGGCGGAAAATTGTAACCCAGATAACCGAAAATATCGGCCGAGCAGATGAACGCGGCCGTCGGACAGGTAATCAGCAGATAACGCAATCGTCTTTTTTCCGTGCTGGGCGTCAGTTTATTCACATGGTGAAACAAAGCGATGTAACAGATAACCAACACGATGCAGGCGTAAGCGATCAGCGCATAACGAAAATAAGGCCGGGCGGTCAGTGGGGTGAATTGCATGCCGACGCCTGTCAGACTGATCAGAGACGTCAGCGCCACGGAGCCCTGTGAAAGATAAGAATTATTGTGGGTCAGATGACGGAAAAACCAGACGGCAAGGGGAGCAATGGCCAGAATTCCGATATATTCGACGTATATCCAAAATCGCGGCGCAAACAGTCCTTGAAAGAAAAGTGCCGCCTGGGCAATAGAGATAGCCAGGCAAAAGACCGAAAAAGATACCTGCAGCTTATCTTTTTTCCCCATGATGAAAAGCGACAGGGCGATGGTAAAACTGGTTGCGGCCAGCGTAAAAGTATCCATATATTGACTTTTATCACACTCTGATTTAATAGTCAGAAAAAATAAAGCTAAGAACTATGGGGGATTGGTGAGTTCATGAAGAAAAAAGATTTATTGAAGAAAACGGTTGAACATATCGACATCAAGGCCATTAACGCCGTAGAAATCATTGAGGCCATGATGAAGATGTCCTTTTCCGCGCGGGATCTGGCGCAGGCTGCCGAAATTTACGACCGGATGCTCAAAGAAAAGAAATGCGCGGTCATTCTGACCCTGGCCGGGTCCACCAGCGCCGCCGGCTGCATGCAGGTCTATGTCGATCTGGTGAAAAACAATATGGTGGACGCGATTGTGGCGACTGGCGCATCGATTGTGGACATGGATTTTTTTGAAGCGCTGGGTTTCAAACATTATCAGGGCACGCCGTTTGTTGACGACAAATTATTGCGCAGTCTGTACATTGACCGGATTTACGACACCTATATCAGTGAAGATGATTTGCAGCATTGTGACAAAACCATCAAAAAAATAGCGGATACGCTGGAGGCGCGCCCTTATTCGTCACGGGAATTCATTGCCGAAATGGGCAAATATCTGGTCAAAAATTCCAAAAAGAAGGATTCTCTGGTTCAGGCGGCCTACGAAAACCATGTGCCGATTTTCTGTCCCGCCTTTTCGGACAGCTCCGCGGGCTTCGGTCTGGTGCTGCATCAGGTCGAACGCCCCGACAACCATATGTCCATTGATTCCGTCAAAGATTTTCTGGAATTGACCAACGTGAAAATCAAAGCGGGCGCTACCGGACTTTTGATGATCGGCGGCGGCGTGCCGAAGAATTTTGCACAGGATACCGTTGTTTGCGCCGAGATTATGGGCCACAACGTGCCGATGCACAAATACGCGATACAGATCACCGTGGCGGACGTGCGTGACGGCGCCTGTTCCAGTTCGACGCTCAAAGAAGCCAATTCCTGGGGTAAGGTGGATTCCAGCTGCGAACAGATGGTTTACGCCGAAGCTACAACAGTCCTGCCGCTACTGGCGAGTTACGCCTACCATAAGGGAAGCTGGAAAGGGCGCAAAAAGTGGGAGTTATCTAAAATGTTTGACGGTGATCAAAAAACCGTCCAGAAGAAAATCAAAAAATAGCAGCCAAAAAGGCGGGCCCGTCAAAAGCCCGCTTTTTTCTTTGGTGTCGTTGCAATCAAGTCTGATGTATTGAGAAAATTATCAGTCCGGATCGCATACCCTCATTTTGAATATCTTTTCCGGTTAATCCAGTTCTTACGTATAGCCACCCCGAAAGGTTTTACCTTGACAATAGAACGATCGTTCTATATAGGGGGGACATGGAAAAAACAAGAAACATACCTGTCGGGAAAGGGGATGCTCCCGGTTGCTTTGAAATGATTGAACTTTTCGGTGTGATAAGTGGGCGAAGGTCTGTCAGGGAAATGTTTGATTCGCCGACGGAAGCTCCGGCGCATAACCTGGTCACGGGTGCTGAATACACCGGACCGAAAGAACCGTTCTATGTTCCAGCCCCTTGCCGGGTAGTGGGATTGATGATCAACGGTGAGGTTTGCGCCGGATTTCCGTCGCCGGCGGAAGAAGAGTTGCGCGATGTTATTTCTTTTGACGAATATCTGGTGGCGCATCCGGAAACATCGTTCCTGCTTTCGGTAACAGGAGATTCCATGAGTGGCGCAGGCATCATGGAAAAAGATTTAGTTATTGTGGAGCGAGGCCGCCAGCCGAAAAACGGTGATATTATTCTGGCGGAAGTGGACGGCAACTGGACGATGAAATATTTCCGCAAGAAGGGGAAAAATATCACGCTGGAGGCGGCCAATCCCCAATATCCCCCGATTGTCCCGCAGACGGAACTGCGCATTGCGGGGGTGATTACGGCGCTGGTGAGGAAGTACCATGAATAAAGGTTCATGGTTCATGGTTCACGGTTCACGGTTCACGGTTCACGGTTCATGGTTCAGCGGTTCAGCGGTTCACGGTTCACGGTTCACGGTTCATGGTTCATGGTTCACGGTTCACGGTTCACGGGTTCCATAGTGAACGGTTTGTGACTTCGTGCCATCTGACAGCATCAGGCTATTGCAACAGACCCCTGAAAATCTATCAGGCGAAAAGTGCCTATGTATCTGCGTCTTTAACCGTGAACCGCTGAACCGTGAACCGCTGAACCGCTGAACCACTGAACCGTGNNTTCCTGGCCGCGCGCGATTGTTCACATTGACGGCGATGCGTTTTTTACCTCCTGTGAAGAGGCCATTCATCCGGAGCTCCGGGGCAAGCCGCTCATTACCGGGGGCGAACGCGGGATTGTCGCCTGCGCCAGCTATGCGGCCAAAAGGATCGGCGTCAAGCGCGGCGTGCCGCTCCATGAAGCGCGCAAAATGTGTCCGGGACTGATCGTTCTGCCGTCGGATTACGAAACCTACAGCCTGTTTTCCCGGCGGATGTTTGCCATCATGCGCCGCTTCACGCCCGACGTGGAAGAATATTCCATCGACGAGGCTTTTTCCGACATTACCGGCATGCGCCGGGCGCTTCGCTTATCCTATGAAGACATCGCGCTGGCGATGAAAAAAGAAATTGAACGGGAACTGGGCATCACCGTTTCCGTGGGATTGAGTATCACGAAAGTGCTGGCCAAGGTGGCCTCCAAACATCAAAAGCCGGCGGGGATGACTGTGATCAAGGGCCGGGATATTGCTCAATACCTGAATGATCTGCCGGTGGAAAAAATCTGGGGGATCGGGCCGGCCACGACCAGCTATCTGGCCAAGATGGGCATCCGCACGGCGCTGGCTTTTGCGAAGCTTCCGGAAAAAACCGTGCGGCAGAAATTCACCAGGCCGGGCGTGGAAATCTGGCAGGAGCTGCGCGGCGATTCGGTTTATCCGGTGACGTCCGAAGAAAAAAGCGCTTACGCCTCCATCAGCAAAACCAGGACTTTTGCGCCGCCCACGTCGGATGCCGATTATCTTTTTGCGCAGCTCATGCGCAATATGGAATCGGCCTGCATCAAAGCCCGGCGCTATGCGCTTTCGCCGAAAAAGATTATGGTGTTTCTGAAAAAACAGAGCTTTGAAACAGCCGGCAGTGAAGCGGCTCTGTCGCGTCCCTGTGCCTGCCCGCTGGAATTTTCCGATGTGGTCCGTCATTTGTTTGATGCCTGTTACCGCCCGCGCGAACTTTACCGCGCCACGGGTGTGGTTCTGCTGAATCTTGTTTCCGATGGAAACATTCAATACACGCTTTTCGACAATCCGGTGCAGGCGGAAAAAATCAAAGATGTTTACGCCGTGGCCGATGAACTGGCTCAAAAGTTCGGGAAACACACGGTGCATCTGGGCTCTTCTCATCTGATTGAAAAAACAGGCAAAGGCCGCAGAGGAACGCCCACCGTACGCGAGCAGACACAACTCAAAGGTGAAACTTTCCGCCGTCATCTGGGATTGCCACTGTTCCATGTCCGTTCATAAGTTGCTTTTTCGCGGCTCAGCGCGGACAGGATTGACTGCTCTCCCGCCATCGGGCTGCTTCCATAAAACATCAAGTATTTAAGATAATTGCAAATATTTCTTGCAAATAACAGGGCATCTGCTATGGGGAATATCCACAACCAACGTTGTATGAATTTTCCTGAACGCTCCGCTGTCGCGGGTGCGATTCCAGTGCAGGGTTGCAGTTTGTGAAAAATAAATATTCGAAGAGTGGGCCACTCATCGATAAAAAACAAAAAAATAGTTAAGGAGGAAGTATGTCGTTAAATCAGTTAATCGATTCGCGTGATGTCCGTTTCACCCTGTTTGAAATGCTGGAACTGGAGAAACTTAATCGTTTTGATCATTTCAAAGAGTATGACCGTTCCGTTTATGAAGATACGCTGGAACTGGCCGAAAAAATTGCGGTCCAGCAGTTTTATCCGTCCAATGCCGACGGGGACAAAACCGGCCTGAAGTTCGATGCCAAATCAGGCGAGGTGACGGTTCCCGACTCCCTGCGCAAGGGATACAACGCTTACGTGGAAGCGGGCTTTCACAGTCTGTCGCTCCCTCAGTCCGAAGGAGGCATGGGCTTTCCCTCGTCTGTTTCCATGGCTTGCGCGGAATACTTCAACGCCGGCAACACATCCCTGACCATGTACGGCGGTTCGATCACCGGAGCGATGGCCCTCATTATGGGTTTCGGTACCGACGAACTGAAACAGACGTACCTTCCTAAAATGCTGGAAGGCAAATGGGGCGGCACGATGTGTCTGACCGAACCCTCCGCCGGCTCCGATGTCGGCGCCCTCAAGAGCAAGGCGACAAGGCAGGCAGACGGCACGTTCCTCATTACCGGCACGAAGATCTTCATCTCCAACGGTGAACACGATATGGTCGAAAACATCATCCATCCGGTGCTGGCCAGAATTGAAGGCGATCCGGAAGGGACCAAGGGCATTTCCATCTTTATCGTTCCGAAATTCCTGGTCAACAAAGATGGTTCTCTCGGCGCCCGCAACGACATGATCTGCACCGGCATCGAGCACAAGATGGGTCTTAAGGGGAACGCCACCTCATCGCTGAGTTTCGGCGACAACGGCAAGTGCATCGGCTACCTGCTGGGCAAAGAACGTCAGGGGATGCAGATCATGTTTCACCTCATGAATGCAGCCCGCATCCATACCGGCGTACAGGCGGAGGGCTGCTCCAGCGCCGCCTACATGCATGCCGTGACCTACGCGCGTAACCGCGTCCAGAGCGCCCTCATTACGAATCCCAAGGGCGGCCCCGTGGCCATTATCCATCACCCCGACGTCAAGCGCATGCTCCTTTATATGAAGAGCAGCGTCGAAGGCATGCGGATGCTGTGCCTTTTCCTTGCTCTTCATGAGGATGTCATGCATGCATCGAAAGATCCGGAAGAAGTGAAGGCCGCGACGGGAATCGTCGAGATTTTGACCCCCATCGTGAAGGCCGGTATATCAGATGCCGCCTGGCTGGTGACGGCCGAAGCCATTCAGGTTTACGGCGGGTACGGTTTCTGCCAGGAATACCCGGTTGAGCAGTACGCCCGCGACGTCAAGGTTCTTTCCATCTATGAAGGCACCAACGCCATCCAGTCACTTGACCTGCTCATGCGCAAGATCCTCATGAATCCGGAGATGTACAACTACTCCCAGTTGAGAAAATGGATGAATGATACCATCGACAAGGCCAAAGGCGTCGTCGAAGATAAGTACGTCAACCCGGTTGTCGAGGGTATGGCCAAGCTCGACGAGGTGATCGAGATGATGAAAAAGCAACTGGGTGAAATGAAGATTCTCCTTCTGCTCAATAACGCGACGCCCTTCCAGCAGGCCATGTTCCCCCTGATTTTGGCCTGGCTGCATCTGTGGAGCCTCACCATCACCACGCCCAAAGCCAAAGCGCTCCTGGGCGACGCCAAGGGAGCGGATCGCGCGAAGATCATCGCGGAAAACCCGGAAGCCGCCTATTACAGCGGCCGCGTGCTGTCGGCGCAGTTTTTCATCGGCGCGGAATTCCCCAAATTCTTCGGCCGCATCGCTTGCATCATGAACAATGAAGGCGCGGCGCTGAAGGCGGAATCGGACAGCTTCACCGGAGCACTGAAAGAATAGGTGCAAGGGACAAGGTGCAAGGTTCAAGGTTTTAAAGGAACATCAGCGATTGCTCCGCTAATAGGAGCAATCGCTGATTCCAATATCTTTCCAGAATGAACAATCTGGATCAAACATAACCATATCAAAGGTCTGCCCGAAAAGAAGCACAACAAATTCAAACAGACTGGCGAAGGAGGCCAATCCTATGACCATAAAGCCCTGGCATAAATTTTACGATTATAATGTCCCCCCGACGATCCGTTATCCCCAGTATCCGGCGCAAAGTATTGCGGGATGAAGAATTGGCGAAGCTTAAAAAATGATACATCGAGCAGAAAATGTTATCAAGACTTGCTGCTCGATGTCATTGCGAGCGCAGCGAAGCAATCTGATGCATTAAGAGATCGCCGCGTCACGAAGTTCCTCGCGATGACAGATAATTTTATAATGAAAGGGGAAATAAGATGAAAGCGGAAGACGTAAAGAAGATTGCCATGATTGGCGCAGGTGCTATGGGGCACGGGATTGCCGCTGCCTGTCTGCTGGGCGGCTACCACGTTGTCCTGCGGGATATTGAACAGAAATATGTCGATAAGGGTGTTGCGGAAATCATCACGAGCCTGGAGAAATTCAAGCAGAAAGGCAAAATCACGCCGGATGATTTTGCCCATGCGCTGGTGCGTCTTACCCCGATGGTTGATTTGCAGACGGCCGTGAAAGATGCGGATTTTATCATTGAAGCCGTGCCGGAGAAGCTGGAACTCAAGCAGAGTGTCTTTGCCGAATTGGATAAATTTGCGCCCCGGCACGCCATTCTGGCGTCGAATACATCCAATATCAGTATTACGGAAATTGCCTCAGCCACCAGGAGACCCGACAAGGTCATTGGTTATCATTTTTTCAATCCGGCTCTTCTCATGAAACTGGTTGAAGTCATCAAGGGTAAACAGACGTCCGACGAATCCATTCAGATCGGCTATGATATCGCGAAACAAATCAAAAAAGTTCCCGTTATTGTGAAAAAAGACTCTCCCGGATTTATCTTCAACCGGGTCAACGAACCGACATTGCTTTTGCTCTCCAAAATTCTGGAAGCGGGGCATCCCTCGCCGGAAGAGTTTGACGCTGCGTTCAAGCCCCTGATGCCGATGGCGCCATTCGAACTGGTGGACTATGTCGGCATTGATGTGGCCGCGCACGGCCTTGAGTATTTTGCGCAGGTGCTCTCCAAAGAGTATCAGCCGTCTGAAGCGATGATGTCCTATCTGAAGTCCGGCCATCTGGGTAAAAAGACGGGGAAGGGATTTTATGACTGGTCAAAAGGGCGTCCCACCATTGATCTGGGCAAGGCCAC
>DFZJ01000101.1:0-516 GCA_002382045.1 Syntrophaceae bacterium UBA4059 | reverse complement strand
AAGAAGGCAAGATCAAACTGTGATTTGATGCGGGCTGATTCCCTTCGTTCAGAATACCCTGCAACTGATGCCTATGTCGCCAAGAGCCACAACGTTTCGGGCATATTCGCTCAGGCATGCCCCGCCTTAACTGAGGTTATTTGTTGACTTTCTTGGTTTTTCCGGCGGGAAAAGGCTGGTGTATTTTTGATCTGTCGATTTAAGTCAAAAGAGAGATGCCGCTCTTCTTAATTTCATCCACCAGGGGGTCTGTGTCATTAAAGGCGTCTGAATGAAAAGGAACGGGCTCGATTCGATTGTCAATTTCCGTGGAAAGTTTCATCAGGCGCAGGCGTTCGTCAAACCGGTCAGCAGAAAAATCTGGTGACACAACCGCCACATCAATATCGCTCCATCGCCCCGCGTGATTGGATGCATAGGAGCCGAACAGATATGCCGACTCTGCGGAGATACCGTTTACTTTAAGTTTCCTGATAAATGTCCGAACTTTGCTTAAGACTTCATCGTCGATTTGAA
>DFZJ01000172.1 GCA_002382045.1 Syntrophaceae bacterium UBA4059 | reverse complement strand
AATCCAAAAAATGCAGATGCCTATTATTTTCGTGGTGATGCCCACGCTATGTTGCAAAATGTAAAGCAATCGTTAAGCGACGACAAGATGGCTGCAAGATTAGGACATAAAAAGGCGCAAGAGGATTTAGCAAAGCAAGGGGTTGACTGGAATAATGAAGCTATTCCAGAAGCCACAAGTGTGGATACAGTATTTAGGCCTGTGAAAAAATCTGTAACTTATAATAATTATGCAAAGCCATCGCAATTCCTTGAGGTTAAAGATGAGCATGACATCAATACAGGCAATCGATATAAAGAAATCAAGGCAATTGTTTTGCAGGATGGGTCTATAATTGAAGGACAAATAATAAGTATGAATACTGAGACAGTGAAGATTCGCACAAAAGATGGGAAAGTTTCATCATATTCTTTTATAAAAGAAGTTCAGGCATTCATAAAAAAATAGAAAAATGAGACGAAAAATAGATAGAGAGAGAAGGTTCGCAAGCGCCCTTGCTTTCCCTTCCGCAGTTCGCGGCCCAGCGATAATCCAACATGATCCATAATTGTGTCTATATCCCCCTGACTGCAAGTTTTTCTTTCAACGCCTTTACACTCTCAGGCGGCAAACCGTTCATGATCCGTTCCAAGGTTTTGCCGTATAAACCGCTCCGCTCTTTTGTTTTGCCCCTTCGCTGTGTGATATGGTCGTATTTACCTGCGGCACGGTTTTCGTCGGCTCTTTCGAGAAGTTTTCTTCGCACCGCATCCGCGTATTCTTTTGGCAGGACGGACAGGACAAATAAAGCATCATCAGCGGTCAGACCTTCTTCCTTGTCCACGAGTTCCTCGATACGTTGAACCCGTCTTTCTAAGTTTTTCATGTTCTGCTTGCTCCTTCTCTTAGCGGTAAAATTTCCGTATCCCGATAATCAGCAAATTATTATCTGATAGGTTCTGACCGTATTTTTCTTTCAGTCTCTTGATGCTTTCCTGTGCCAGACGCTTAAATTCTTCTTCATGGCCCGCAGGGTAAGGGATCACTATGATTCGCTCCTTTTCTGGAATTACGCAGGTGCCTACATTTTTTTCAATAACACTAAGTCGCCGAATAATACTTTTCATTTTAACACCCCCTGGTTTAATTCATCCGCGCCGGATGAAACTGGTTCATCATGGATTTTTTTGTTTTGACTTCCCTTGTTTCCGGTGTGTTTAATCCCGTTTCCAATGCCCCTAAAATGCCCTGTGTCGCGTTTATAAAAGCCGTCCATGCCCAATCTGACAGCCTCATTATAACAAGGTCATCATCATGCCCTGCGCCGGTGGTATGAACTATTACCAGAGGAGTCTTATCCTGAGGGCAGTTCCTTACCGCCTGCGCCATGAAGCCGGTGCCGACAAACTTCACCTGGTCTTTTGCTTCGATGCTAAAGGCTCCAGCCTGAACGTCGTCATTGCCCAGTATGCCGAGACGTTTCCCTCCCAGGCGCATAGCAATGGCCGATTCTGTGTGTTTTCCTCTCCGTCTATTCTTTGATGGATTTTTCATCTTACCCCCTATCGTGACCGTCGCCGTTGCCGCAATGCCATCTTGATTTTTTCCGTAATCTCATCCGGTAACTTAGCAAAAGGGTCAGCCAGCAACATTTCCCGCCGTGTTGGTGGCCGGTAATTTTTGTCTTGTAATTTGCGGGCCATTTCTTTCTTAATCTCTTTAGCGAATTCCGGTGGAAAACAACCCAAGACAACTTCAATATCGCCCGCATCCCACAAAATGACTTCTTCAATTTTTTTTAATCTATTTTGGATATTCATTATAAATCACCTTGAAGCACGTTAAGTCAGATTCCTTCACGCCCGGATATTCCGGTCTTAGTTCTGCCAGCCGTGCGCTTATTTTTTCATCACTGTTTTCATGCGGCCAAATAACCAAAAGGTCGTCTTTTCCTAATATGGTCTTGCCTATTGCATGTTCAATATCTCGCAATCTTTTTGCTGTGTTCATAATCTGCCCTCCGATTTCAGTCTTTGTTCAATCGCTTCCAAACGCTCTTCGGTATCGCTATTCTCAATGGCGCGTAGCAGCAGGCTCGATAGATAACCCAGGCACTTGCCTAGTTGCTGGTCGAGGTCGCCTTTCTCAACCCGATTGATTAAGCTTGCCAAGTATCTCCGCAAATCCTGCGAATTGTTTAATCGTCTTTCCGGCATACCCCAGACCCCCCTTTTTGGTAGTGAAAAATCGTAATTTATTCAAATATTTCATTAATCTTAATGCGCCCCTATACCCCTGCCTATTTCAACCGCCGACGTCGCCCTATATTGCCGAACAGCGGTCGGCCCTTGTGGTGTTACGTCCCGGTCGGCTTTAATCAGCCCGCTTTGCAGCATCGTTTTGATTTCATCCGCCGGCATGGTCAGATAATCCATTTGATTTATCTGAACCGTCCGGCCTTGATATTCCCTAGCGAAATTTCCTTTTGCCATGAATAATTTTGTCGCCCTGCCGTCGGCGAAGTCATAAAACTGATCGCCGTTAATCAGCTTATGTAAACCAGTCCCGTTCAATGTGTCCGGTGGTGGTGGTGGTTCTTCTTCGCATTGCAAGGAAGATTCCGGCGCGTCAGGATTGATTATAAGGCTTTCATTTTCTAATGGTGGTATGATTGCTTGATCGGTTTCGATGTCCGGCAATCCCGCTTGAATCCATTGGCGCAAATCTAAGCCGTTCTTCCATGCTTCCGACGGGTCTTTACCCTTGAGGCAAGGCCAGCGTTTGACCTTCTTGCCGTATTGTTTCGGCCAGAAGTCCCATGCCGCTTTTGCCCCTACTTCGTCGCTGTCCAGACTAATAAGAATTGTTTTTGCTGATTTCAATAGCGCGTCCGTCCGGGTGTCCGGTCTTGCTTGCGCTGAACCCAGAGCAACAACCGCGCAAAGGTCGCCTGCCTCTTGATTCAGTAACAACCCATCAAGCTCTGATTCGACAATGACAGCCGCCGCCCGTTCAAGGCTCCATGCCGCCGGTGCCGTTCCTGATCCGCTTACAATGACATACCGCGGCCCGTCGCCCGGATCGTTGCGCCTTATCCGCAAGCGGTGAACGTCGCCATTGACAACCCAGGGAATGACAAGGCCCGCCGGTATCCATTGCATTTTTTCCGTGCCGTCCTCTTTAATGACAGGCTCAAGGCCCCATGTTGGCCGCTGTTCGTATTTGTCGGCAAGGGCAAGGCCCAAGCAAGCCTCTTTTGTTGTCGCGTCATGCAGGCCCTTTTCCGTGCGTAACCATGCCCGCATCTTTGCGCCCCGTTCGCTCCATAGAGTTTCAATCGCTCCATCAAGAAAAGACCTTGCTTTTACTTGCCATATTGCCGTCGGTGTCGTCGCCTCCCGTGGCCCCCATGCCGGCGGTGCCGGACGCGGCCCGGATGGACGCGGCCCCGGATCGTGTCCCAGGTATTCGCAAGCCTCAATGAATGAAAGCCCGCGCCGATCCCTTAGCCATTGAATTTCGTCGCCGTGCATATCGCAACCAAAGCAATGGTATTTTCCGGCATCGGCGTCCACAAGCAATGACATTTCCGTTTTGCCGCTATGGAATGGACAGCGTCCCCGGTATGTCGCGCCATATTTTTTCAACTTCACGCCATCGGCGGTTATCAAGTCAAGAATGTTCATTTTTGATGTGCCCTATTCATATGCCAACTCCATAAACTCATTCCACCGCTCATGAAATCGAACGGTAACTTCCTTTTCAAGTTCTTCGTAAAGATGAAATAAGCCTTGGCTTATATATTTTCCCGTCCATGACTCAATAAGCTCTTTGGCCGCCTCGTCGTTGACAGCCTCCCATTGATATGTCCCCGGTTTGTCCGGGTTCTCTGGTATGTTATAGATAACCTCATCGCCCGGATTCAGCCCAC
>DFZJ01000204.1 GCA_002382045.1 Syntrophaceae bacterium UBA4059 | reverse complement strand
TTTATTTACGGATAAGCACTAAATGGTCGCCGATACCCAGCTCCCTGGCTCTGCGCTGCAAGCTTAGACGGTAAGATTCTCCTTGCTCTTTAATCACATGGGGGTGTGTTGCCCCTAAAACGATATAGACCGTTTCAGGATGGCGCGCAACGATGGCGGGAAGCGCTTCGATCATGGTTTCAATACCCTTGCCGGGTGAAAGCAGGCCGAAGGTCATCAACACCTTGCGCCCCTCGACACCGTATTGGTCCTTAAAATAATTCGGGTCCCAAAACGGAACATCGGGAATGCCATGTTGAATGTGGACGATTTTCTCTTCCGGCACACCGTACACCTCATGCAAAATTTGCATCGCACGCCGGCTCATCACCACTATGCGGTCGGAAAGTTGAGCGATGCGTTTGGTTAAGGATAATTGGCCGGCGGAGGGGGAATTAAGTACGGTGTGCAAGGTGGTGACCAGCGGCATGCGCAGGTTGCTGATCAGATCCAAGATATGGGCGCCGTTATCACCGCCGAAAATCCCGAACTCATGCTGGAGGCAGGCCACCTCCACCCGGTTCATATTTAAAAAATCCGCCGCCAAGCGATAATCCGAAAGAATCCGCTGGTTGATCTCGAACCGCACCTGACCGGGATACCGATATCCTTCAGGGACATCATTCATCGCAATGACCCAGCAATCGCCTGTCGGGTTCTCCGCCGCAAGGCTCGCCCTTAGGTCCGTCGTAAAAGTTGCGATGCCACATTGCCTGGGCAGATAGTTCCCTATCAATGCTATTTTATTCGGATAAGAAAGTTTTTGTTCAGGTTCGCCCATAATACTCCCCTTGATTGTCTCACTTTAATGCGATGAAGCTTATGATTATGGCGCGATCGTAACCGCAACGCGCGCCGGGCGGATCAGCCGCCCGTTGAGCAGGCATCCCTTCTGATGAACTTGAGCTACAACATTGACCGGAAGCTCCCTGCTTTTCAGCGTCATAACGGCCTCGTGCCGTTCCGGATCAAACGGCTGACCCTGCGGGTCGATGATCTCAACGCCGAATTCCGCAAGCACCGTCACCAAGTTGTTCAAGGTTATCTCCATACCCCGTCGCAGACCCTCTGCATCGGCTTCACTGTCGGCGGCGGACAATCCCATTTCCAGACTGTCCATGACCGGCAGCAAAGCTTCAAGCAGATTCGCGACGGCAAACTTACGGGTATCCGCTATCTCTCGGTCGACACGTTTACGCAGGTTGTCGAGATCCGCCCTTGCACGGAGCATCGACTGGAGGCGCTGTTCGGACTCCTGCCGGCAGGCCTTCAGCGCCTGCCGACATTCATCCAAGCTCAAGACATCATCCATGTCCGGTTCGCGGTCCGGCTCTCTATGCTCTTTGGACATTTCCATGCCGGTTATTCCTTTGTGTTCCCGTTTCCCGATTCCTTCTGACTGGATTCTACCGTGTCTTTTAAGTACCCTTTGATCTTGTCGAAAAAGCCGCTGCCCGATTTTCCGCCCTTGGTTTTGTCCTCAATCTGATCGAGCTGCTTGTATAGATTCTTGAAATCCTTTTTGCTGCCATAGCCGAGAGCTTGGGCGAATTCCAACTCCGTACGGGCATCTTTTAAAAGATCGGCAAGGCGCTCGTTTTCCTCTTTGCTCCGATCACCTTTTTCCGTAAGCGTTTCCGCTTCTTTGAGGTACTTCTCAGCAGTTGTAACCGGCAATGGAATAATGGTGTCGGTGACGACCAGTGTATTCAGAGCGAGCTGGAGTTCTTTTTTCGCCTCATCCATTTTCTCTTCATCGATTAATTTGGCGGCCTTCTTGATCGCGTCTGGGTAGGTCGCCAGAGGAATATTGGTCACACTGATAACGGTCTCGCTGGCCAGATTTCGAATCAACCGGCGGGCTTGCTGCACACGGCCGTCATCCAGCGCATCTTCGATCTCTTCTCGCAATGCTTTCACCGCTTCGATATCGGCCAGGATATCGTAAGTGACCACATTGACGTCGGAAGGCGCCAATGCAAGTTCGGGTTCGCGACCGAGTATGATCGTCAGCTTGCCGGATGCCCGCTCTAAAGCGGCAAGCGCCTCTTTTGCTTGCTTCTCGTCCAGAGCTTTCAGCGCATTCTTTGTTTCACGGATAGCGGTAGTGGCCTCTTCAAAAAGCGCCTTTCGCTTTTCAGCTGTCTGGTCCTGCTGAACCTTTTCCAAATCTTTGTCCGCAGCCGGCGTATCTTTTGTGTCCGATGCAAGCGATGGTGAGACAAACACCACCATCAAAGCCAGCGTCGCAGTCATCACAAGGGCTGCAACGTTCAATCGTTTCATCATTTTTTTCACCTCCCTTATTTTTCCAATTCTTTGTTGAGGCGCCGGTCGATATCGACCATCCGGGCCTCGTCCAGGGCGATCTCGAGAACCATGTCCTTGATTTCCAGTTTTTCGGTGATTTCATCCAGCCGATCCTTGGAAACTTTTTCGAACACGGCGTTCCCCAGTTCGGCCAGGCGCCGGGTCACCTGGGTTTCCAGCCGGGCTTTTTCGCGCCTTAAGCGGGTAAGCTCGATCCCTTCCCCCGCCTTTTCGGTAATCGTGTGAACCGCCGACATGGCGGCATCAAAGCCGGCTTCCATGCCCCTTTGGATTCTGTTCCAGAGTTTGATCTTGTTTTCTTCCATAATTATTACCTCCATGATTGAAAATCCATCGTCGTATGTTCGCTTCCCCGATCCTCAATGGAAAACCAAACGATGTTCAACTGTTCCTCAATGCCGGAAAGCAGTTTCTCATGTAACTAAAGGAGACCCGGTACTATTGAACCGGGTCTCCGATTGAAAGGAATTTAACCGGCCTTGACCGCTATTTGGCGCGGCACGGCTTTTTGGGCCTTGGGCAGGGTCAGTCGGAGCACCCCGTCCTCCAGTTTGGCATCGATTTTGTCCTGGTCGATGGCATCGGACAGGGTAAACTGACGGTAATATTTCCCGATTTCGAATTCCACCAGCACGTCTGTTTCTTCGGGCCCTTCCCACGGTTTGACGTCTCCGCTAATGGTCAGTAGGCCGTCCCTCAGGTCGATGGTAACTTGATCTGCCGCCACACCCGGCATGTCGGCCAGCAGAGTGATTTCCTGATCGGTCTCGAATATGTCCACCTCCGGTGTAAAGACCAGTCCCGGACGAGTTTGCTCCGCGGGCGTTGCGACCTCGTGTTTGGCTTTGGCTTGGAGCTCTTTGGATTCAGTCATTTTCCTGTTCCTCCTTTTCAATGATTAACTTGCTTTGACGATAATCTGTTTTGCCTTGGCCGAAGCCGATTTGGCAATGGCAACCGTCAGCAAGCCGTTGACCAGTTTGGCATCGACGCTGTCCGCATCCACATCGCCCGGCAGGCCGACGATCCTGGAAAACCTGCCGGCCTCGCGCTCCCTGCGATGATACCGGACGTTTTCACCTTCGGACTGGATTTTGCGTTCACCGGTTATCGCCAGGTTTCTGCCGGTCACTTCCAGCTTGATGTCCTCGGCTTTCATGCCGGGAAGCTCCGCGCGGACATAGTATTTGTCCTTGTCTTCGGTGATGTTGATCGCCGGGAATACCTTCGGCATCATGAGTCGCGCGCCCGGTCGGCCGTACATTGCATTGGTCAGCAGATCCATCTGGCGGGTCAGGTTTTCAAAATCCGCAAACGGATTGCGCCAGCCCATGGACGGTAAACCGAATACATTTCTTGTCAGCATGATTTTTTCCTCCTTTGGTTCAATATTTCGTTGTCCTTATTATTTGTTATGAAATATTAAGCGCTTTTTACCTCGATTTGTTTTACATCCGATTTCGGCAGCGCCTTTCTCGGCATGGTCACGGTCAACACGCCTTTTTTAAAGGTGGCGTTGACCTTGTCCTGATCCGCGTCCTCGGGAAGGGAAAGCACCCGCTGGAACGAACCGTAGGAGCGCTCCATCCGGTAATAGTTCTTTTCCTTCTCCTCCTTTTCCTGTTTCTTTTCGCCGCTGATGGTCAGGGTGTCGTTGATGATTTCCAGCTTGACATCCTTTTCATCCACGCCTGGTATCTCAACGGTAATGGTGTACTCCTTGTCTGTCGCGCCTAAATCCAGGGTGGGCTTCAGGGTGCCGTCAGCCAGTCGCGGAAACAGGGGCTGATCGAACCCGAATGGGGACAGCCCAAACCCGCGGAACGCCTGATCGAAAAGCCGGTCGATCTCATGATGAAACTGTTGCAGCGGATGAGCCGGCACGCCGCCTTGTTCCTTGACGTTTTCACGTTTCACCGGCACCATTTTACCGGCATCCTCTTCTTCCTTCTTGAACCAATTCCAGGGAACCCATTTTTTAATGTTCATTGCACACCTCCTATGATTAATTAAAACATTACTAAAAACCTTATAACAAAAAAATAATGTAAATTATTTCTGTGTCAAGGGGCCTGGCGAATATTTATAAACTTATAAGGTCCTGTATTATCAATATAAATAAATTATAGGCGGGAAAATGGAGGCAAAATATTGAGGTGCCAATTTCCGAAATGCAGGTGGGTCAAAGCCAATAACGGTCAGTGGTGACCAAATGGTAATGATACCGAAAGGGAGAGATTATAGACGATTGGTCAAAGCAACGGGCTTAACAAGTGTGTCGCTGCATTCACTAGCTTTGTTCCAAGCGGTAGCTGCTTAAAATCATCGGCCACAACCTCTGCGGCGTCAGCCAGCAGCTTGTCGAGCCAGGTCGTAAGATCACGGTTTAAACCGGTATCACGCACAAAAGTGCTTAACTCGAAATTGAGCCGGAAACTACGAATGTCGAGGTTCGCGCTGCCGATGAGCACGCCGTTGTCATCAAACAGCATGGCCTTGGCGTGCGACATGCCGCGGTATTCGTAAATATGCACACCGCTTTGGAGCAATTCAGGGTAAAAAGCACACGAGGCGCGCCGGACTAAAGGGTGATTGTTGCGCGCCGGCAGAACCAATCGCACATCTACACCCCTGTAAACGGCCGTGCGAAGCGCTAAAAGCAGGGCTTCATCCGGCACGAAGTAGGGCGTGGCGATCCATAGCCGTTGCCGGCACTGGGTGGTAACCGCCAGAAACACCATTTCCCGCGTCGTGTTGAATGCCTGATCCGGTCCGCTGACTATGGTTTCGCATATGGCACCTTCCTGATCAGCGGCGGGCATGCGCGGTTGGCTAAAAAAATAGCGACTGCTCGCAAGTTCTTCGCCGGTTGTGAAATACCAGTCGTCTATAAACACCTCTTGCAGCTGATTGACCCCGGGACCGCAGATGGCAATACCGAGGTCCTGCCATTCCATGAATTCCTCGCCGACATTGACGCCGCCGGTGTAGGCTTTGCGGCCGTCGGCAATAATGAGCTTGCGGTGGTTCCGGAAGTTCAGGGTCGGCGTGGCGGATGCCAGCCGCATCGGCATGAAGCGCGCCGTCTGGCCGCCACATCGAATCAGCTCCGCAAAAAAGCCCGATGGCAAACCAAGCGATCCCACGGCATCGTACATGACGCGCACCTGCACCCCTGATCGTGCCTTTTCAATCAACAGGTCGCGCAGGGTGCGGCCCACACGGTCATTGCGCCAGATATAGAAAAGCAGATGCAGATGATGCTCCGCTTCCCGAACCATCTCCATCCAGGCCTGCTGGACTTCCGCCACACCGGTTAACAGGCAGACCCGGTTGCCCGGCGTGGCGGGAAAGACGCAATCGACCATGTCCTGTGGCAGATGAGGTGCTAAAAGTGATGCGGGCCTTTGATGTGTTAAATACTCCGCTTTGGAATCCAGCATGTCACGCCGGGTTTCTGACAACGATCTCACCGTTGTCTGGGAGCTGCCCCGTCGCCTGCGGACGCGGCCGCGCAGGTGAACCCGACCGAAAAGCCACCAGGCAGCCAAGGCCAGGGCCGGCAGGGCGAACAGCGCCAGAATCCAACTAACCGCTGCGATCGGCCTTCCGGCACGTTGCAGCAGCACGCTGGGCACGGTGAGCAGGGCGCCGACCCACGACAACGTCCACAAGACCTGGAGCACATCGGATGTGTTTATTTCGGCCATGAATTGCGCCCTTTTGCCTGCATCCGGCTGTGAGGATCACATATTGGATTTCGTATTGCCGGTTTCATGAGGCTGCTGTGGTCTCCTCCTCCTTCAACTCTCATAAGTGATACCCAATTCGCCGTCATCCAGATCCACACGCAGGGTGGCGCCATCCGACACTTCCCCGGCGATCAGGGCGCGACCGATGCGGGTTTCCAGCTGCCGTTGGATAAACCGTCGCAGGGGCCTGGCGCCATACACCGGGTCGTAGCCCGTCTCGGCGATAAAATGCCGCGCGGCATCGCTGATTTCGATGTTGATCTGTCGCTCCGCCAACCGCGTGGACAGGTCCCGAGTCAGCAAGGTCACGATCTGTTCGATTTCGTCAAGGGTCAACGGCTTGAACAGCACGATATCGTCCACTCGGTTGAGGAATTCAGGGCGGAAGTGCTGACGCAGCTCGCCCATGACCTGATTTTTAACAGCCTCGCTCAACTGACCGTCCCTGTCGATTCCCTCCAGCAGATGGTGCGAACCGATATTGCTGGTCAGGATAATGACGGTATTTTTGAAATCCACGGTTCGGCCCTGGCCGTCGGTCAGCCGGCCGTCGTCAAAAATCTGGAGCAGCACATTGAACACATCGTGATGAGCCTTTTCAATTTCGTCGAACAAAATGACGGCATAAGGCTTGCGCCGCACAGCTTCAGTCAACTGCCCGCCCTCCTCAAAACCGACATAGCCGGGAGGGGCGCCGATCAGCCGGGCGACCGTGTGCTTTTCCATGTATTCGCTCATGTCGATGCGCACCATGTTTTCCTCGGAATCGAACAGCGCCTCGGCCAGCGTTTTGGCCAGCTCCGTTTTTCCGACGCCCGTGGGGCCGAGGAAAATAAAGGTGCCGATGGGCCGCCGCGGGTCCTTGATGCCGGAACGGGCCCGGATAACGGCGTCGGCCACCAGCTGTACGGCTTCGTCTTGGCCGATGACGCGCTCGTGCAACACCTCATCAAGCCGTAGTATTTTCTGGCGTTCTCCCTCCATCAGGCGGGTGACGGGAATGCCGGTCCAACGGGAAATGATCTCGGCGATCTCGTCTTCGGTGACCTCTTCGCGCAGCAGACGTTCACCGGTTTGTTTTCTGGTTAGCATCTCTTCTTCGCTCTTTAATCGCCGTTCAAGCTCGGGCAGTTTGCCGTGCCGCAATTCCGCCGCGCGATTGAGGTCATAGTCCCGTTCGGCGACTTCGATGTCATGCCGGATTCTTTCCAACTCTTCCCGGATGGCCTGCACCTTTTTAATGGCATTTTTTTCCGCCTCCCACTGGGCGCGCTTGGCGTCGGCTTCCGATCGCAGCTCGGCCAGCTCTTTTTGGAGGTTTTTCAAGCGTTCCTTGCTCGCCTTGTCTTTTTCTTTTTTCAATGCCGCCTCTTCAATCTCCAGTTGCATGATCCGGCGCGACACCTCATCAAGCTCCGTGGGCATGGAATCAATTTCAGTTCGGATCATGGCGCAGGCTTCATCGATCAGATCAATAGCCTTGTCCGGCAAAAACCGGTCGGTGACGTACCGGTTTGACAATACGGCCGCCGTGACCAGGGCGCCGTCCTGGATCTTTACACCGTGGTGAACCTCGTAGCGTTCCTTGAGCCCCCGTAAAATCGAAATGGTGTCTTCAACAGAAGGCTCGCCGACCACGACCGGTTGAAAACGGCGCTCCAGGGCCTTGTCTTTTTCAATGTACTTGCGGTATTCGTCCAAGGTGGTGGCGCCGATGCAGTGCAGCTCACCGCGGGCGAGCATGGGCTTGAGCATGTTGCCGGCATCCATGGCACCCTCGGTCTTGCCCGCGCCTACGATGGTATGCAGCTCGTCGATGAAAAGCAGGATTTTCCCGTCGGATTCCTTAACCTCCTGCAGGACCGCCTTCAGGCGCTCCTCGAACTCGCCGCGATACTTGGCGCCGGCCACCAAAGCCCCCATATCCAGGGCGAATATGGTTTTGTCTTTCAACCCTTCGGGCACGTCCTGGCGCACGATGCGGTGGGCCAGCCCTTCGACGATGGCGGTTTTACCCACGCCGGGATCACCGATCAACACCGGGTTGTTTTTGGTTTTGCGCGAAAGAATCCGGACCACGCGCCGAATCTCATTGTCGCGCCCGATGACCGGATCGAGTTTGCCGGACCGGGCCTCTTCCACCAGGTCGCGGCCGTATTTTTGCAGCGCCTCGTAGGTTCCCTCGGGGTCGGCGCTGGTCACGCGCTGATGCCCGCGGATGGCGGTGAGCGTTTGCAGCAGCAGATCGCGGGTGATGTTGAATTCACGCAGAATGCTTCCCGTCGGCGTTTGACCACCTTCATCGATAAAGGCCAGCAGGATATGCTCGACCGAGACATACTCGTCCTTGAGTTTCTTGGCTTCGGCCTGGGCCTGCACCAGCAGCTTGTTCAGCCGCTGGGTGATATACACCTTGCCCGGCTCCGTGCCCGGCCCGCTGATGCGCGGCTTTTTTTCGAGCGCTTGCACGAGTTTTTCCCTGAATGCGTCCGCCGGAACCTCCATGCGCTCCAGCAGCCTCGGCACCAATCCATCCGATTGTTCCACCAGGGCCAGCATCAAATGCTCGCCGTCCACCTCCTGGTGACCGTAATTGACGGCCTTGGTCTGGGCCTCTTGAAGGGCCTGTTGGCATTTTACGGTTAATTTATTCAAATCCATTGTGTCATTCCTCCATTATTAAAATTGTTCTATAGGGGCTTTCGTGTTGAAATCCATGACAAGGGAAATAGTTCCATTTTCATATTTTTTTTGAACGCCAGGATAGTGTTTATTAAAAACATGCAGCATGGCTTTGTTGTCGGCCAGCACGCAGGCGGTGAATCCCTGGAAACCATTGTCCTTGGCGATCGTTTCCAGTTGGTTGAGTAGAAATGAGGCAATGCCCTGACCCTGGAAATCCTCCCGCACCACAAAGGCCACCTCCGCCCGGTTCTCCTCCGATTCCATATAAGTGCCGATGGCGATGATTTCCTTGTTCCCCTTGTTGCGAACAAGGCCGATGAGCGTAATGTTTTTGCGGTAATCGAGTTCCGCCCAGTGGGCTTGCGCCATTTGGCGGGAAAAAACTTTAATCTTGCTGAAAAAGCGCAAATAAACGGTTTCTTCCTTGAGTTTGTAAAAAAAGTTGCGATAGGCGATTTCATCGGACGGCAGAAGCGGCCGGACCGAAAGGGATTGGCCGCTTTTCAGTTTAACGCGGCTTTTGTATTTTTCGATGAACAGCAAATCCACACTGGGTGGCGGCAGTTGATCCGGGAATACCAAATGGTGCTCTTTGGCGGTTTTGATGAGTCCGCTTCTGAATTTGGGATGGGCGATCTGGGTCAACTCTACGGCCCTTTGGAAAATGCTTTTGCCTCGAAGCTGTGCGATGCCGTACTCGGTTACGACGAAATCCACATCCGCTCTCAAAGTTGATGTGCCCGCGCCTTTGCTGAGATAGGGCACGATGCGCGATTGGTCCCCCCCCCTTGGCGGTCGAAGGCAGGGCGACGATTGAAAAACCGCCCTTGGACATGGCCGCGCCGCGAATGAAATTGGCCTGATCACCCGACCCGCTGTAAAACAGCTTGTCGATGGAATCCGAACAGACCTGGCCGGAAAGGTCCACCTCGAGGGCGGAGCTGATGGAGATGAAATTGTCGTTTCGCGCGATGACCAGCGGGTCGTTTACAAAATCGGCGGACCGAAAATAAAATCTGGGATTTTTGTCGATGTAATCATAAATTTTTTTTGACCCCATGCAAAGCGTGGCCACCGCCCGGCCCGGTAGAAAATTCTTGTTCTTGTTCGTGACAACCCCTTTTTCAAACAGCGGAATAAAGGCATCAGTGATCATCTGGGTATGGATGCCAAGGTCTTTCTTGACATCGAGATACTGGAGGATGAAATAGGGCAAATGTCCGAATCCGACCTGCAAGGTCGCTCCGTCATCAACCAGTTCAGATACGAAGTGGCCGATTCTTTCAACAACGGTTTCATCGGGCTTGCGGGGGAGCGATTCCACCAAGGGTTCTTCACAGGGGACCAGATAATCGATTTCATCGACATGCACAAAGCTGTCCCCCCACGTGCAGGGCATGCGGGGGTTCACCTGGGCGATGACCAGATCGGCATTGGCGATCGCCGCTTTGGTGACGTCCACGGACACCCCCAGGCTTCCAAAGCCGAACCGGTCAATGGGGCTTATTTGAATCAGGGCAACATCCAACCCGATCTGGTTGATATCGAACAAGTGGGGGATTTCAGAAAGATAGGCGGGGATATAATCCACCTTGCCCTCGAAAGCGGCCCGGCGCATCAAGTCGCTGACAAAAAAAAGTTTGAGGGAAAACCGCCTCCAAAAATCCGCATCGTTTATATGGTCCGCGAGTGAAAAGGCATACATCTGGTAGATCATGGCATCCTGGATGCGATGATTGCATGCCATGGCCCTGACCAGCCGTTGCGGTTCGCCGCAGCTTGAACCGATGAAGATGCGGCTGCCGTTCTTGATCATTTCAACCGCTGATTCGGCGGTTGTCAATTTTTCGGGACAAAGCTGTTTTAATTCCCGAATAGTTGTATCCATCGATCCTTGCATCCTTCATTCTCTCTGTGTGCAAACAGGGAAACGCTTTTCACTCGATATAATTGAATTTGAATCATGGGACCAACATCACCGGCAGCTCTGAATTTTCAGCCACCCGATGGGATACGCCCCCAAACCAGTATTCCTGGAACCAATCTTTGCCTGTTCGGCCTAAAATGATCATCGTCGCCCTGTGCTCACGGGACAGTCGGATAATTTCCGTGGCGGTATGACCAAACGAAAGGTGCGGTTCAGCGGTTAAGCCATTCTTTTTCAACGTGTCGCAGTATTTTTCCAGCCGTTTCCGACTTTCTTCCTCCAATCCGCGAATATCTGTTTTACTGCGATTTTTGGTCAGCTTGCTGTCAATATTGTGCGCAACAATTACCCTTTGGGTCACCCCTTTCATTGCCAGAAGCGCATCAAGCGCATTTTCAGACGGCTCCGACCAATCGGTTGCCAGCATCGGACAAGAGAAAACCTTATCGTTGGTGCGAGTCAAAGACTCGCCTTCCCATTCGAATTGGACCATGTATTTGCTCAGCAAAACAGGTTTTGGACTTCGACGGACAAGGTCCAGGATATGCGACCCCACATAGATTTTTTCCAACAAGGTACGCTTTTTACGTCCGGCGACAATCAGATCCACATTTTCCTGCTGGGCGATTTCGAGTATTTTATCGTTGACACTGCCAACCTCGACCCGAAAGTCTATCTCGGTGGGGTGATCCGCAACGGTTTGGCGCCATTCCTCGAACCTGATTTTGGCCAGCTCGACAAGTTCCTCTTCCTTGTCCTTCATGTAGCCGCCATACGGCACGAGGAAATCTTCCCTGGGTATAATATGGGCCAGGACAATCTTTTTAAGCCCGGCTTTTTCCAGTTCCAGGATCGACTTGAATGAATTTAGCGCCAATTCCCTGAATCTTGTGTGAAAAAGGATCTTTTCAAATTTCATATTAGAATCCTTCTCGATTTTGTCAGCTGGCATTCACCTCAAGCCTTCGTCCGCTTTGCGTTGTAAAGTATTCTATTCCCATGTTTCGAAAAGAAGTTGTTTCAAATCCGTCATGTCATACAGCCGGGTTACAGCCCCCGTTCCAACTCGCGGATACGGTTTTCCAGCATATTGATACGTTCCAACAGTTCAAGAACGACACCAACACCGGCATAGTTGACCCCCAGCTCGTTTCGCAGGCGGATGATTTTGGCGATCAACGGTACCGCCTCGTTTTCAAAAAGCCATTGTTCCGGCGTTCCGCGCGTATCGATCGGATCAACCAAGCCCAGGCGCACAAATCGATGGACCAGGCCCGGATGTGTTCGGCAGCGCACGGCCACCTCACCGATTCTCAGATAAGAGTGATCAGGTCCGATGTGTTTCACCAGAACCGGCAGATTTGCTCGTCTTTTCATGGACGTTTGTACTCCTTGGAACCTGTTTTGATTTTTTCCGATTATCCCAAAACGACACTACCTCGGATTGAAGGATGATACTTTGCTCAATTCCTCGAACAGCTGCCGTTCCTTTTTGGATAGTTTTTTCGGAACCTTGATTTTCATCACCGCGTAAAGATCGCCTCGCCGCCCCTTGGGGTTGGGCATGCCCTTGGCGCGGAGTCTTAGTTTCTGCCCGCTTTGGATGCCTGGGGGTATTTTAAGGGTGACCGTTTCATCCAGGGTCTGGACATCGATCTGCGCGCCCATGGCTGCTTCCCATGGGGTAATGGCCAGTTCGGTGTACAGATCATAACCTTCCAGACGGAACCTGGGGTGTGGCTCGATTTCAACCTTTAAATACAGGTCGCCGCTGCCGCCGCTGCCGCTTCCCTTGCCGCCCTGGCCCGAAAGACGGATTTTCTGCCCCGGCATGATTCCCGGCGGAATCTTGACATCATAGCGTTTTTCCCGGCTGGAAAGGTTTCCATCCATTCCCGGCCCGGTGGACTGCATGGTGATGGTTTTGGTGCCGCCGCGGAACGCCTCTTCCAAGGATATGCGCAACACCGCCTCGTGATCGCTGCCGCGGCGATTGATGGAAAAGGGCTGGCCGCCTTGGGCGCCCTTAACATTTTCATGGAACCGGCCGCCGAAGAGCGCTTCAAAAAAATCGCTGTACGCCCCGCCGTCCGAACTCCAGAAAAAGCTCTCCTGGGGGCCCTGTTGTCCCCGCCCGAAATCCGACCGGTATTGCCACCCCGGCGGCGGCTGGAAATTGTCTCCCTGCTGCCAGTTGCTACCGAACTGGTCGTATTTTTCCCGCTTGGCCGGGTCTTTTAGAACTTCATAGGCCTCGTTGATCTCCTTGAATTTTTCTTCGGAGCCGGCCTCCTTGTTCAAATCCGGATGAAATTTGCGCGCCAGCTTGCGGTAGGCCCGCTGGATCTCGTCCTTGGATGCGTCGCGGGAAATGCCCAGGATTTTGTAATAGTCTTTGTATTGAACGGCCATAGTTCCCTTATACACCTCGGGTTTGCTTGATGTTTGTCTCCTGTGGGCAGCCCGCCGACTGCCGCTGAGTGAAACCAATGCAGTGCGGCTACGTCTGCCTCACGATAATGCCGAGCAATAAGCTATTCCGGCCGCCCTTTAGCGAGGCAGCCGGAATAGCTTTACGATCAGCTTCGCTCGGTGAATTCGGCATCCACCACATCATCATCTCTGCCAGGACCGTCAGCCTGGCCGCCGCCTCCTGAAGGCTGGCCGGCAGCGCCGCCTTGCTGTTGATATGCCGCTGCTCCGACCATGCTCAACGCCTGTTGCAGGTCGCTGGCAATCTGGATGTGACGCTGCTTATCCGTATTTTCGTTTTTTACCGCTTCCCGGGCATCGGCGATAAGCTGTTCGCATCGTGATCTTTCGTGCACCGGCACCTTTTCTCCCAAATCAGCCAGCAACCGCTCAAGCTGGTAGGCCAGGCTGTCGGTTTTGTTCCGGGCATCAATGGTTTCACGTCGCTGCTTGTCTGAGGTGGAATGTTGCTCGGCCTCCCGGACCATACGTTCCACTTCATTTTTGTCGAGATTGGTGGATTCGGTGATGGTCACGGTCTGAGATTTACCCGTGGCTTCATCCTTTGCGGTCACATTGAGAATGCCGTTGGCGTCGATATCAAAAGATACTTTAATCTGGGCGACACCGCGCGGCGCAGGTGCGATGCCTTCCAAACGGAAACGTCCCAGCACGCGGTTGTCAGACGCCATTTCACGTTCACCTTGCAGGACGACGATATCCACTGCGGTCTGGTTGTCGTCGGCGGTGGAAAAGACCTCTTCCCGCCGGCAGGGGATGGTGGTATTGCGATCGATCAGCTTGGTCATTACGCCGCCAAGGGTCTCGACGCCAAGGGATAATGGCGTGACATCCAGCAAAACCACATCCTCCATCTCTCCCTTGATAACCGCAGCCTGTATGGCGGCACCAACGGCAACCACCTCGTCTGGGTTCACACTCATGTTGGGCTGTTTTCCGCCGGTAAGCTTCTTGACCAGCTCCTGAACAGCCGGCACGCGGGTGGACCCGCCCACCAAGATCAACTCGTCGATGTCACTGGCCGTCAGTTTAGCGTCCGCCAATGCTTGCTCGATGGGTTTCATGCATCTTTGGACCAGATCGTGAATTAAGCTTTCAAATTTAGCCCGAGTTATCTTCTGAACCAGATGCTTGGGGCCTGTTGCATCCGCCGTGATAAAAGGCAGGTTGATCTCCGTCTCTACCGCTGAGGAAAGTTCACACTTGGCCTTTTCCGCGGCCTCATACAACCGTTGAAGGGCCTGCCGGTCCTTGCGCAGGTCAATACCGCTTTCTTTTTTAAACTCGTCGGCCACCCAGTCCACAATGCGTTTGTCGAAGTCATCGCCGCCGAGATGGGTGTCGCCGGAAGTGGACCGCACCTCACATACGCCGTCGCCCACGTCTAAAATCGAAACATCGAACGTTCCGCCACCCAGATCGAATACCAGCACGGTTTCATTTTTCTTTTTTTCAAGCCCGTATGCCAAAGCTGCAGCTGTGGGCTCGTTGATGATGCGCAAAACTTTAAGACCGGCTATCTCACCAGCGGCTTTAGTGGCCTGGCGTTGGGAGTCGTTGAAATAAGCCGGGACGGTAAGGACTGCTTCGGTGACCTTCTCTCCCAAGTGGCTGGAAGCGTCATTTACAAGTTTACGCAACACCTGCGCAGAAACTTCCTCCGGGGCGATCTTTTTGCCGCGCACGTCGAATCGGACCGCATCATTGGGGCCTTTGACCACCTTGTAGGATACGATTTTGGACTCCTCATCCACCTCGCCCCATCTGCGGCCGACAAACCGCTTGGCGGAGTAAATGGTTGATTCCGGATTCATCACCGCCTGACGCTGGGCGATTTTGCCCACCAGTCGCTGGCCATCTTCGGTGTACGCCACCACCGACGGGGTGGTGCGAGCCCCCTCACTGTTGGGGATCACCGTCGCTTTGTCGCCTTCCCAAACCGCGACGACTGAATTGGTCGTTCCCAAGTCTATTCCGATTGCTTTTGCCATGATTCGTTCCCTCCTTCGGGTGGGTTGTGTTTTTATAAAAAATATGGCACTATCGATGCGTGTCAATATAAGTAACATTACTTTTTTAAAATATTAGTTATTTGTAATGACCAGGCGCTTGTTTTTCGTGCGCTTAATCCTAAAAAAGTCGCAGGCATACCAAAGGCTTATAATTTACTAAAATTTCAGTTTATTAAGTTGTATCCTGCAAATCATAAGCATAGGAATCGGATATTATTTTTTTGAAGTTGGTTGCCGCATGTAAAGCGAGCAATCTCCAAATTATCACAATATGATAGGGTGGGCCTGCCCATAACAGGATGTGAGATTGAAATTGACAATCATTGTAACAATCCATATTATTACATTACTTTTTCTGTCAATTATTTTCCTTTGAGGGGTTCAGGATGTCCGAAAGCACCAAGTCGAGAAGCCATCGTTCCTTGCTCCTGAAAGACGCTTCAGAGCTGATGGAGCAAAAATCAGTCCGTGCAACCTTTCGAATTTCGCCGGAGTTCATCGAAGCGCTCAGTATTCTTTCGGGTCGTTTGGGGCTCAAGCAGAAATCCTTGTTTGATTACCTGCTGGAAGATTCTGATTCTCTGATCGCCATTGCCCGTTCAAATCCACGAGAAAATCTCGAAAAGAAAAGTCGAATCCAAAAGACGTTTGTGATCAGCAAAAAGTCCCTGTCATCTCTTGAAAATTTATTAAGTGAGGTGGAGGCATCGAGGGATGATCTGGTCGAGTATGCCATCCAGCGCCTTTTGCCCATCCTTTTAAAGGAACGCAACCAGCAGAAAAGCCGTGAAACGGTGCTATCCGAAATTGCTCAACATTTTGAGCATTCCATTGAACTGTTGAGAAAAATTGAAAAATCGGTAGGTAAAGACGATCCTCTTTACGAATATTATTCGGCAATTATCGAGGTATACCGAGATGCATTCGATAAGATGGAAAACCTGGTGCAACAAGGGAAACGGATCTCAAAGCTGCGGATGGAAAAATTTGAACTAGAATGACAGCGTACTTAAATCGAGCCTCTGTTGACGACGGGAAAAATATTCGGATTGAGAATTCTTATATGCATGATGATTTTTACCAAATAAATACATTGAAGCACAAAATCGTCAACTGGCTGCACTCGCTGATGCTTTTGGCCGGCATGGCATTGCTGCTGGGCCTGCTGGGATGGATTTTCGCAGGTCCTTCTGGAATACGCTGGGCTGTTATTATCACCGTTATCAGCCTGATCATTAGCCCACACCTGTCACCGAAGGTCATCTTGCGTTGGTACGCCGCTAAGCCTCTGATCCCACACCAGGCGCCGGATCTGTATGCCGCGTTGCAGGAACTCGCCCAACGGGCGGGCCTACCGAGGTTCCCTGTTATTTATTACGTGCCGACAAAAATGCTCAACGCCTTTACCACCGGCAGCCCCGATAACGCCGCCATCGCCCTAACGGACGGTTTACTGAACACACTGAGCATGCGTGAGGTGAATGCCGTTATGGCTCACGAGGTCGCCCACCTTAAAAATAACGACTTATGGATCATGAATCTGTCGGACACCATCAGCCGGGTAACGTCTTTCTTTTCGATGTCCGGACAATTATTACTGTTTTTAAATCTGCCGCTTTTATTGGCATCGGGCCATCATGTCTCCTGGGTCGGCATCCTGGTGCTGATCTTTGCACCGACAATAGGCGTGTTACTTCAACTGGCGCTTTCCCGCACACGTGAATTCGATGCGGATTTGGACGCCGCCTTGCTGACAGGCGATCCGGAAGGTCTGGCCTCGGCGCTGGCCAAAATGAAACGCCATCAAGGTGGGTGGCTGGCCCGTGTTTTTTTCCCTGGGTATCACGAGAGACAACCTTCCATTTTAAGAACCCACCCCCAAACCCAGGAGCGGATTGATCGTCTTTTGGCCCTTTCACCCGGTAGATTTGAGCCTCTGGGCAAGGCGAACGCGTTTGGAGACGGCACCTTCCCATTTACTGCAACACCCATCCCGATTCGGAAAAATCCCAGATGGCGTTTTGGCGGGATTTGGTATTAAAAAGGCGGACTGATTTGTTGATCGATAGGAGATCGCAGATGAAATACAAACAGACATTCAAATGTGGACATTGTGGCAAGGACAACGAGTTGGCGCTAAATCTCATTGTGCAACCCGAGGAAAAATCCACATCAGTAGCATTCACCATTACAGGGGACGCGAAAACACCCTCTTATTTCGACTATCGAAAACAAATTTGTGCGAAAGGCTTCGGCAATGAAGCAGATATTTGGTTGGATATCTAACCTAATTTGGGACCAAAGAGATGGCTAAAGCGGTCAATTCGAAAGATAAGAAGCATAGGAAAAATGCAGAGCGTGGATTGAAAAGCGCTTCGATGGACGAAATAAACTCGTCCATGATTCGTCACGCCCAACAGGTGGCTGAGGAAATCGGAGCTAACGCTGTGCTTTTGTATGTGGATTTGATCCAATCCAGGGACAACCTGGAAACCTTGCTTCGGGAAAGCCATTGCATCCTGGCGGCCAGGGACAGGAACGTTCTTGATGAACTGGAAACGCTTGATGGCGAATGCGACAGGATCATAAAAGTTCCCTATATGAAACTCAACCGCCACAGCCAGGTTAAGGTCGCCGCCATGATCGCTTTGTCAAAAGGTCTTATTCGCCGAAACGACCGCGTCGTCTGCCTGTCCGGATCTCCGGAATACGGCATTCTGGACAATTTGGCGGTTCTTGATCTGGAGCGTGAATTTGAACTGCTGTCTTCGGGCAGCCTGGACATTGCCGGTCAAATGGCCCAGCCTGTGGTATTCGAGCGGTTGTTGACCATTGTTTTGGAGTTGGCAGTGGAAGGTAAAGAAGGCAAACCGCTTGGCACCGTTTTCGTTCTCGGCGATCATGAAAAAGTGTTGAGCATGTCGAGCCAGATGGTGATCAACCCGTTCGTTGCTGTTCCAGAAGAGGAAAGAAACATTCTTGATCCCGCCTTGAAGGAGACGCTGCGGGAGTTTTCGAGCATTGACGGAGCGTTTGTCATACGCGATGACGGTGTCGTCCTGGCGGCAGGTCGGCACCTGGCACCATCGGTGGAAACATCCGAGTTGCCGCAAGGGCTTGGCGCTCGGCATCGGAGCGCCGCCGGCATAACGGCGCTGACCAACGCCATCGCGGTGGTGATATCCGAATCCACCGGCGATGTCAGGATCTTCAGTCGCGGCAAGCTTTATATGGAGATTGAAAAGGCCCAATAGGAAGCGGGGACTGCGTTAATACTCCTTATTATAATCGATGGGTAGGAGGTGTTTACATGACCTTAGCTCAAACATTACTTATAATCCAATTGTTGCGGGGCAGGTCTGGTCAATTCGATTCATTTAGGGAACTGAACCGGCGTCCGAAAATCGGATTCGAATTTGTTGCGGTGAAACGCCAGGTATCCGGTTTTACTGCAAACCCGTTACCCTCGTCCGGTGCTGGGAAATCGGGGGAGAAAAACGCTTCCTTTGACCTGAACCGCCGCCGGATGTCGGCGAGCATTATTTCACATGTCACATCAATAGCTTACGGGGCAAGTCGCGGGTAGAGGCTGTTTTGCTGTAGGTCGGCGTTCCCTCCACCAAATAGA
>DFZJ01000200.1:1379-3792 GCA_002382045.1 Syntrophaceae bacterium UBA4059 | reverse complement strand
TTGACGTCCGCATTGGAAGGAACGGGAGAAGTTCAAATCATTCATACACAAAACGCAGGACAGGATTTGAAACAATCAAGCATCATACTCGGATGGGCAAATTATGTATACGAGCAACTGAATGTCAGGTTCAACGGTATGGCGGCAAAGTCAATCACCCAGGAACAACTGAGGGAATATGTGCGGGCACTGATTCCGGATAAGGAAGAGGCCGGTAACACCGAAAGAAACGAGAAGATTCGGGCGCGTGTGCTGAAATTGCATGACTCGGGTCGCGGCGCAGATCTGGCGCGCGGGACATTGTGGGGAGCATTTAACAGTATAACCGAATATGCAGATCATATCATGTCGGATGAAGATTTAAGCCTGTCATTAAATTCCAACTGGTTTGATCGCGGAGAACAGTTAAAATTAAAGGCATTTCATTTGGCACAGCAAATGCTGATGTGGCCCCAATTCGGGAGTTCAGCGATTAACTACGCCGGGCATTGCTTCTGATCTGCAACGGTTCCGGAGAGCCGGCCGGGAAGGAATTTTCATCATGAAAAAAGAATTGACGGTCATCGGAATTATTCCCCAATATCCGAGGCATTCACAGAACAATATCTATGCGAAAATCAAAATGCCGTCGGTGGGTATTTTGGCCGTCATGAGCCAGATTGCTTATCATCCCGGGTGCAGGGACGTTTACGCAATCGATGAAAACAATTACGGCGGTCCCCTCACAAATCAGGATTTGCCCGACCATGCCTATTTGCAGGCCAGGAAGTCCGCGCACCTGGCACTCTTTTACGGCGGCATGAGCAACGCGATTCCCCGGCTGTTCATGCTGGCCCGGCAATACCAGGGCTTTGGCGCCATTACCATTGCCGGCGGCAGTCATGTCGATGCCCTGCCCGAAGAAGCGCTCAAGTCAGGCATTGATATTGTTGTTCACGGCGAAGGAGAAGAGACCATCACGGAGTTGCTGGCCGTTTTGGCAACGGACCAAGGCGGCGTTGCCATGAATCGGACCGGATTAGCCGCTGTTTCGGGGATCAGCTTTCTTGACGAAACCGGCGTCCATGTCTTTACAGGACCGCGTCAGCCGATCCGCGACTTGAATGATTATGCCGATACGGACCTGACTCTGGTTAAATTTATAAAGGAAAGGTGGAGCGCGATCCCCATCAACCGCGGCCGCGGCTGCAATTTCAGTTGTGAATTCTGTGTCGTGAACAAGCAATATGGAAAGTATAAATCCGCTTCGGTGGATACGGCTTTACGGCAGTTGATTAAATATGCTGATTTGGGATACCGGGAATTTTTCTTCACCGATGATAATTTTGCCCAGAATCCCGCCGAAGCCATTTTGCTGTGCAATGCGATCGCCGACTATAAAAGAAAATTCAATAAAAAAATAGATATGATTGTTCAGGTGCGCACGGAAGCGGCCGACAATGGCGCCTTGATCGAAGCGATGCGCCGGGCCGGTGTGACCACGCTGGCTATCGGGTATGAAAGTCCGATGGACGAAGAATTGCGGGCAATGCACAAAGGTGTGACGGTGGAAAAGTTAATTGCCCGTTCTAAAATACTGTCCGACGCCTTTTATCTGCACGGCATGTTTATCTTTGGCTATCCTGCGAAAAAAACCGCGCAGGCCCACACCGGCATTACCATCCGCCAGCGTGTTGACGCTTTTAAATCGTTTATTAAAAAAACGAAGATCGACACCATCCAACTGCTCAATGCCGTCCCGCTGCCCGGCTCCGAGTTGAGGGCCAGGCTGGAACGCGAAGGCCGTCTCCTGCCTTTATCGCAGGCGGGCTGGGATAAGTATGACGGCTTGTTTCTTTGTTATGATCCGAGACCGGACGGACTTGACCCCGATGATCTGCAAAACATGCCCAAACTGCTGATGAAGAAAAAGTATCTCGGGGGATTTCTCAGCCGGAAATTAAATTACGGCAACTGGCTGAATTGGGTTTACCTGGCCACCATCGGATTTCCCATACAGTTTATAGCGTTTTATTCCCGGAGGTTTACGCGTCATATCATTGAAAGACACCAGGCGGAGGATGCGCTGAGCCGGAATCAGCGTATTCATACCCTTTTTACCGTTCCGCTGGCTAATGCCTGGGGAGACGTCAAACGACAATGGAGAAATCTGCTTGTCAAGACTTACGCGGGTGTCATTACGAAGCGATGGTTTAAAGAATACCGAAACAGCGAGTACATCAACACGCTCCGGCAAATGTAAACCGGTAAACATGATGGGCATGCCGATGGTCGTGCATAATTGGACCAGCAAAATGGTATTTGTCAAAGGAGAGTACGATGAAGAGAATAATTATGTCGGCAATGGTTTGAGAGATGCTGAATCATTATTGGATACAGGAGGCTGTCAAATGAACAAGTTACTTTTAGGAAA
>DFZJ01000200.1:798-1341 GCA_002382045.1 Syntrophaceae bacterium UBA4059 | reverse complement strand
ATATTTTTCTACGGTGGCTGGTGGTGGCGTCCATGGGACGGGCGCTGGTATCGCTCGCAAAGCTATAATTCAGGCTGGGCCTACTATCAAAGCGTTCCCGCTTTTTACAGAGAGATCCCCTCCGGCTGGAGGAATGACTACAGACAGCGCCACTGGGGCGGCCATCCATGGAACTACCAGAGAATACCACATCAGCAGGTTCAACAGAACTGGAGAGGCTGGGAAAAGAACAAACATTGGGAGAAGCAAAATTCCTGGGGTGTCCAGGGCTTGAAACCGCATGCGCGGTCAAATCAGCCGCCGCACGCGATTCAGCCACAGCATCGGGAGCAACAACAGGTTCGTGAACCGGTCCAGCGTCAGCCGGAAAGACAGCAACCCCGAGAGGTTCGTGAGCAGCTTCCCCAACCTCAGTATCAGCAGCAACAGCAAGTTCGGGAGCCGGTTGTGCATCAACAATCCAGACCGCAACCCCGAGAGGTTCAGCAGCAGCGGCCGCAGCCGCAACAACAATCCAGACCTCAACAGGGGAAACAGGATAGA
>DFZJ01000200.1:221-788 GCA_002382045.1 Syntrophaceae bacterium UBA4059 | reverse complement strand
AAAAGGAAATTATGGCCGCGCAGGGTATGCCTCTATGACCGGCACAGAAGTTTATCGCTATGAGTTAAGTGAACGAAGAGCAACGGCTGTTCAAGAATACCTTATTAAAGTTTTGTCGGGACAGGTCGCGAGACCTGTCCCGACTCGTTTCCAACACAACGATGCGTCTGTTTTTGCCCCTTTTTCTCCCCAACGTATCCCTCAACATATTGTGGTTCCACCAAATGCTGAGGCCAAATGAATGCTTTCATGCCATCGGAGTCACTCCTTCTATTAACCCAACCGCACGTTTTTGAAGGATGAATCCATCCTTCTGATTCCTTTTCGGTTATTGGCAGACTCCTTGCTATTACACATTCCATCAGCAACACAATAAGGACTCCGGAGGGAATAAGGTCTTCGGTGTAATGGAGTTCAAAAAAACAGCGACAACAAAAAGGAGGTTTCAATGAGACACGTATCCAGAACTAAATTTATGGTATTTGCCGTGGCCGTCGCGGCTGCCGCAATCGTTGCGGGATGCACCAACGCTCCACTGCGCACAGAAGCGTCAACATCGGGAATCCG
>DFZJ01000200.1:0-181 GCA_002382045.1 Syntrophaceae bacterium UBA4059 | reverse complement strand
TGCGGGCTGAAGCGGACGCCGAACTGGCACGGGTATTGTCCCACGAGGATGCTGAAAGAACGGAGGCCAATGCAGCGGTGGAGCGTGTACGCGAACTCCGGAAAAATAACCCATAATCCAACCATTACTTGAATCATGACCCCAAAGGAGGTTTTTATGAAAACAAAGCATTTTTTGATAG
>DFZJ01000130.1 GCA_002382045.1 Syntrophaceae bacterium UBA4059 | reverse complement strand
CTTTTGCTTCTTCTCTGAGTAACCGACCTAACTCCGCCGCCTTTTGCGCGGGCTCATCTCCGCAGATGATTTTTCCGGGAGGTCTGGCCGGAGGTGGAACGGTTTTGGCTACTTTGGCTTTCGCGTCGGTGGCAGTGCCAACGGCGGCGGCGTTTTTCACATCAACCGGTTTCTTTTTCGCTTTCATGATGCCGGGCAGCGACGCATAACGCGGTTCATTGAGACCCTTCTGGCAGGTCACAACGCAGGGCAGAGCCGTTTCAATCAGAAGCTGTGCGCCTTCAATCGGACGAATCACTTTGACGGAGGAGCCGGCAAAATCCAGTTTGGTGACCAGCGTTAACTGCGGCACATTCAAGGCCTCGGCCAGCATGGAGCCAACCTGACCTGCGTCATCATCGATGGCGCGCTGTCCGCAGAAGATAATGTCATGGGGCAGCGTTTTAATGACCGCGGCCAGCGCATTGGCCGTGACAAACGCGTCCGCATTGTCAAAAGCGGGATCGCAGATGTGCACGCCCTTGTCGGCGCCCATGGCCAAAGCCGTACGGATGGTTTCCATGGCCCTTGCGGGACCGACGCAAACGACCGTAACATCGCCGCCATTTTTTTCTTTCAGTTTTAATGCTTCTTCCACGCCAAATTCATCGTAGGGATTCATAACCCACTTGATCTGACCTTCCTCGATGCCTGATCCGTCAGCCTTGACTTTGATCTGTGCTTCGGTGTCCGGCACTTGCTTCACGCATGCAATAATATTCACTGTCAAAAACCTCCTTCTCCTGCACGTCGCGCATCTGGGGCGAACCGTGCATTTAAAATTTTCTTCTACTACTATTTCATCAAAATGCCCGATTCCCTCGGGGAGAGAATCGGGCATTCATCCTACAGTCTGTTTTTGACGATGTCATCAACCACGGACGGATCAGCCAGCGTGCTGGTATCACCCAGGTTGCTGATGTCGTTGGCGGCGACTTTCTTTAAAATTCTTCTCATGATCTTGCCTGAGCGTGTTTTGGGAAGACCATCGGCCCACTGAATCTTGTCGGGCGTGGCGATGGGTCCGATAACCACGCGGACATGCGCGATCAATTCTTTTTTCAGAGCGTCTGTTTTTTCTACGCCGGTCTTCAGGGTCACGTAAGCATAAATGCCCTGACCTTTGATGTCATGCGGCATGCCGACAACCGCGGCTTCCGCAACGGCGGCATGAGCAACCAGTGCGCTTTCCACTTCAGCGGTGCCCATCCGGTGACCGGATACGTTGATAACGTCATCAATACGGCCGGTGATCTGATAGTAACCGTCTTTGTCACGGCGGCAGCCGTCGCCGGTCACATAGTAGCCGGGGAACTGTTCAAAATAGGTTTCCTGGAAGCGCTTGGGATCGCCAAAGACGCCTCTCATGATGCCGGGCCAGGGAACTTTGATGCACAGTGCGCCACTGGCGACCGTGTCCGTGAATTCTTTGCCTTCGTCATCAACCAGCACGGGCTGGACGCCGAAGAACGGCATGGTAGCCATACCGGGCTTAATTTCGATTGCACCGGGCAGCGGGGTGATCAGGATGCCGCCGGTTTCGGTCTGCCACCAGGTATCCACGATCGGGCATTCGCCGCGGCCGATGACGTTGTAATACCAGTTCCAGGCTTCGGGATTGATCGGCTCGCCGACGGTGCCCAGAGTCTGCAGGGAAGAAATGTCGCACTGCTTCACGAATGCATCGCCTTCTTTGGCAATGGCGCGGATGGCGGTCGGAGCGGTATAGAAAATGTTGACCTTGTACTTTTCCACAACCTGCCAGAAACGGCTGTAGGTCGGGTAATTCGGAACGCCTTCAAACATGACGGACGTTGCGCCGTTGCACAGAGGCCCGTAAAGAATATAGGTATGACCCGTGACCCAGCCCAGGTCGGCGGTGCACCAGTAAATGTCGCCGTCATGGTAATCGAAAACGATCTTGTGGGTATAGGACCCGTAAACCAGATAACCGCCCGTGGTGTGCATCACGCCCTTGGGCTGTCCGGTGGAACCTGACGTATAAAGGATGAACAGAGGATCTTCGGCATCCATCCATTCGGGTTCACAAACGGCTGAGGCTTTGGCCATTTCTTCATGATACCATTTGTCACGGCCGGCAGTCATTTCGCACTTAATTTTATCACCAACTCTCTTGACAACAATAACGGACTTGATGGACGGACACTGGGTTAATGCTTCATCAGCTGTTGTTTTCGCGGGAACAGCCTTGTTGCCACGGAAAGTTCCATCGCAAACAACCAGCACCTTCGCTTCGCCGTTGACAATTCTGTCTCTCAGCGCGTCAGCACTGAATCCGCCGAATACGATGCAATGAACGGCGCCGATGCGTGAGCAGGCCAGAGCGGCAATGCCCAGTTCGAGAACCATCGGCATGTAAAGGCAAACGCGGTCGCCCTTCCGGACGCCCTGGGCCTTCAGAACATTGGCGAATTTGCAAACTTCTTCATGCAGTTCCTTATAGGTTATCCCTCTTGCTTCACCGGGTTCGTTGCCTTCCCACTGAATCGCGACCTGATTGCCGCGTTTTTCAAGGTGTCTGTCCAGACAGTTGTAGGAAACATTGAGCTTTCCGCCTTCGAAGAACTTCACATAAATGGGGCCTTTTTTAATATCAAAGTTGTAATCCATCACTTTGTCCCATTTTTTGAACCAGGTCACCTGCTGCTCGGCGATTTCCGCCCAGAATGCTTCGGGTTCGTCAACCGAACGTTTCCACATTTTGTCGTACGCTTCTCTTCCGCTGATCCAGGCTTTCTTTTTTGCCGCTTCCGGGATCGGATATATTTCCTTTAATTGAACTTTTGCATCCGCCATGTTAACTATTCCTCCTAGTTTTAAATTTTGTATTTTTAAACGTTTGTCTGACGTTTCGCCATAAAAAAAACAACCTGTTAACTCAAGGAACCCTTCAATTTCTTCATTACGTTAGATTTCTGAAACAACACCACTATTTATTTTCCGCGGCATCGAGCACTTCTTTATCCATGCCATGGATTAATTGGGAATAAGCTTGCAAACACGAGCGCCCGGTATGCTTAAGGTGCGCAGTGAGCTAACTAACTCACCGGCGTTGAGGTGTACACCGCCATTTGTGAACACTTTAAAAAATATTTTTTACCTTAAGCCGCGAAGCACCCGAGAAAGCTCGCCTGCGTCACTTTTTCGCTAAAAAATTAACTACTTGCCCCAGATACTCCAATTTCAAGCAGGGCGTCACTTTTTGCAAAGTGCTGAAAAGTATTGAATCTTACTGATTTATAAACATGAGGTCAATGTTTGACCGCAAGTCAATATAACCTTGGGGATTCCCCTACCTTAATCCAGACCTCCTGTCAAGAAATATTTAGGATAGAAATAAACCCTTTTGCCACAGCACCGCGGACAGCGCAAGTAATTGAAATTGTTAATGCGTTTAGGATCCAACGATTCACTGTTCACCGTTTCGCGGTTCACGCGTTGAAGGGATGGACAGAACAGTTTTGACTTCTCATTCCTCTTGCCCATCGCCTGGCCGCAATCGTCGAACTTCCTGCCAGCCTTTGCGCCACATATCTTCATCATCATATATTTTTCATCATCGGATGACTCGGGCGCATCCATTTCACAATCGCGTCGGTTTGACACGTATAACTAATGACCGTTTCAACACAAAAATCCCGCTTGACTATTATCCGGCATTATGACCACTAAGAAACACGGAGCGTGCTGTTTTTTAGAATACTGAACATTTTTTAATCAATGAGACGCAACCACCGGAACCGCTTTTTGTCCTGGTGGTTTTTTGTTTACCGCCCTGCAATGACAATATAATAAAGGAACGTTGCAGGCGAAATCGATAAACCGGACAAGAACAACGGTCCGGCAGGTGAGGCATACAGGCCCTCCCTTCAACCTTCCTTCTCAATCAGGAGCTGGATGGGGGTGATGACGATGCTTTGTGGAACCCCGCGGGGGAATGAAGGTTTAACAGATGCCAGATGACTGGCATAGAGAAAGGGAGCTAAAATGAATAAGAACTTGTATGTCGGCAACCTGTCTTTCAAGGTCACGGATGAAGACCTGAAGACAAACTTTGCGGAAGCGGGAGAAGTCGCCTCCGCATCAATTATTAAAGACAAATTTACCGGACAGTCCAAGGGATTCGGCTTTGTCGAAATGAAAACGGAAGAAGGCGCCACGGCAGCCATTCAGAAATTCAATGGCGGCATGCTGGATGGTAAGGCCATCACCGTCAACGAAGCCAGACCGAAGAAGGAATTCGGCGCAGGCGGTGGTGGAAATCGCGGCGGCGGTGGCGGCGGATATCGCGGCGGCGGCAACCGGGGCGGCGGTGGTGGAAATCGCGGCGGCGGTGGCGGCGGCAGATACTAACATTCTCTTTACCTTGAATAACTGCTGAAAAAGAGCAGAAGGCTTTTCAACACAAACCTTCTGCTCTTTTTGTTTCTAAAATTAACACGGAAGCAGCAAATCACCAGCGCTTTCCGGCTACAGGTTCGTAAAACGTCCGCAAACTGAATTATATCTAATTATCTTGCGACAATATCTTGTATATGTTAACAATACAATCCTCCGGAAGCAGGGGCACACCACCGCATACAGACAACAGGGCAATTCATGGCATTTGAACGTAATGTAACCAATGCGAGAGTCGTACAGGATTTAAAAAAACGTTCTACGATTGGCATTATTTTCTACGTCCTGCTGGCCTTTATTGTGGTCTTCGCCGAAGGTTTTTATTTCAGAAAGCCTTCTTTTTCCCTGATCTTTCTTCTATCCATTACAGGCATCTGCCTGTTCAGACTGATTCACCTGGTCATCTCCCGAAAGATGGCAGAGCGTTACGAAATATTAAACCGATATATCTTTTTTACCAGTGTCATTATTACGGGTCTTGTCTGGGGACTAACGCTTTCGCTGCTGATGCTGCATGAAGGAGAACCTGGCACACAGCTGATTATGACCGTGTGCATCAGCGGTCTGTGCGCAGGAGGCGTGGTTGCTTTTATCCCGCACAGAATGCTTTCTATCATTTTCAACATATCCATGCTGGCCCCGACGACTATTATCTTATTAGCAAAAGGATTCAATATTCCTCTTGCCGTCATGTTTTTTTTATATTCCGTTTACTTGGTTCTGATTGCCATCAGGGGAAACGCAGAATACTGGGATGCTCTGGAAAATGAAAATCTTCTGGAAATAAAATCTCTGGAACTGGCGCGCCTGAGCAACACGGATGTCTTGACTGGTCTGTATAACCGGCGTTTTTTCAATGATGCCTTTGACAAGGAATGGAAGCGGTCGGGGCGCGATAATCGTCTGCTTTCCATCATCCTTTTCGATATTGATTATTTCAAAAAGATTAATGATACGTTCGGCCATCAGGTTGGCGATGCGTATTTGAAGAAAACAGCTGAAGTCCTAACCTCTGTTTTTAAAAGAGAGTCCGATATTGTGGCCCGGTACGGGGGGGAAGAATTTATTATATTACTGCCGGGGACTGGCGCTGACCATGCTTTACAACTGGCGGAAAAGGCCACTCAGTCGATGGCATCCCTGGCCATCGACTATCAGGGGGAAAAAGTCGGGACAACCCTTAGCGCCGGTGTCAACTGCTGCATTCCGAACTTTAACGTGAGACCGGATTCCATGATTGTCGGCGCGGATCAAGCGCTGTACATGGCCAAAGAGCGGGGGAGAAACCAGGTGGTTGTTCTTCCGGAATCTATTTACTCGAATTAATATATTCCGTAATTTTTGCCGCGATGGTTTTGACGACATACTCAAACTCATCGACATCCTTATCGAGGAGCGTCATACGGAAACCAAGCAGCGGCGAGAAAAATGACGTCAGCGGCACAACGCAGATGCCGGTGGCTGCCAGCAGATAATAAACAAATCGCTTATCGTATTCAATATCCTTGGTAAGGCTTTCCACATAACTGCGAATTTCCGGTTGCTCAATATGCAGGTGCTGCCGTCCATTGAGGACCGACTCGTTGAAAAGAACCGTCATGTAAAACGCGCCGTTGGTTTTGTTGGCAATCAGAAAAGGAACATCTTTCAGAATCCCATAGGCAATGGTGGAAAGTTTTTCGTAATGCTGCGTGCGTTCCCGCAGGTAATTTTTATATTCGGGATGCGTCATAATCCGGGGAATAGCCATCTGCGGCAGCGTCGTGGAACACACTTCCGACATTTTCTGATGCAAAATGGTATTGATGAAACGGGCAAAGATGGGGTCTTTGTCCGCGTTATAGACTTCCATCCAGCCGCAACGCGCGCCCGGCCAGGGAAGCTCTTTGGAAATCCCCTTCATGGAAATGGCCGGTACATCACCAATCACGTCGCTGATCGGCACGGTTGTTTTGCCGTTGTAGACAATATTGGTATAGGTTTCATCGGAAATGATAAAAAGATCATTTTCACGGGCAATCCGCACCACCTGTTCCAGCATCTCCACGGGGTAAACAAAACCCGTGGGATTGTCGGGATTGATAATCAGAATGCCGACAATCGCCCGGTGACTTCTGACTTTCTGCTCCAGCTCGCGCAGATCCGGCTGCCAGTTATTGTAAGGATTCATCCGGTAAGTGTTGGGCGGAAAAGACGCGTGCAGCACTTCCGCCATCAAATGGGTGGAATACGTCGGCTCCGGCATGATCATGCGGGCATCCACCTGAATGGAGCTGTAAGCACGGGCAATGGCGTCGCCCAGCCCATTGAAGAAAATAATATCTTCAGGTGTAATTTGAGTTTTTCCCCGGGCGTTCGTGCATTCGGCAAGAAAAGCGCGTGTCGCATCAACGCCCTTGGTGGGCGAATAGGCGTAGGAAAGGTCTTCTCTAAGAATATCGGTCAGAACCTCTTTCATCCAGGCGGGAATCCTTTCACCTTTTTGAACCGGATCGCCAATGTTTTCCCAGATAATTTTAAGACCATGCTGCTGCATTTTTTTAGCGATGAGTACGATATTGCGGATTTCATAAGTCAGCCCGCTGCCGCCACGTGAGATTTCAAAACGCATAAGTTGCTTAACTCCTTAACTATTTGTATAGCTATGCATAATACATATTTTCCGATTTATCCAGCGTTATTTAACTTTATGCTGTTTTGCGGACCCGGCGATCATTTTCTGGAGGACAAAAAGCACTTTTCGTGATAATCAAAAAAATAACCGTAAAATTAAAGGACATCAAATATGGACGATACAAAAACTTTTGCCGAAATGTTCGAGGAATCCTATGCCACCCCCAAGCGCTATACCGTGGGCGAAAAAGTAGAGGCAACGATTGTTAAAATATCTCCGGAATGGATTTTCATTGATCTGGGCGCCAAAAGTGAAGGCTACATGGATAAAAAAGAATTTCTCGATGACGGAGGCAATCTGACCATNNCCAAACTGCTGGCGCGCAAAAGCGTCGATGAATTTTTAGTCAACGCTTATCAAAACGCGATTCCTCTCGAAGCTACCGTCGAAAAAGAAATAAAAGGAGGCTTTTCCGTCAAAATCAGCGCCAGTGCAACCGGCTTTTGTCCCTTCTCGCAAATGGACAAAAGAAGAATCGAAAATGCCGCGGATTACGTCGGGAAAAAATTCGATTTCCTGGTGATCGAGTATGGTGAAAACGGCCGCAAGATCATCCTGTCGCGCCGCCGCTTGCTTGAAAAAATCGAACAGGAAAAAATTGCAGAACTCAAAACATCACTGCAAAAAGGT
>DFZJ01000048.1 GCA_002382045.1 Syntrophaceae bacterium UBA4059 | reverse complement strand
CCGCGATTGGCGGCGCGATTGCCGGCGCTGCGGGCGCGGATTTCCTGTGTTACGTAACTCCTGCAGAGCATTTGCGCCTGCCGACACTGGCCGATGTCCGCGACGGCGTGATGGCCGCGCGGATTGCCGCCCACATTGCGGATATTGCCAAAGGGGTGAAGGGTGCGCGGGAGCGGGACCGGAAAATGTCCGAATGCCGGAAAAATTTCGACTGGCAGGGGCAGGTGGATTTATCCATTGATCCGGAAAGAACCGTCGCCTTGCTGGAAAAAAGCAAGAGTGCTCAGGATGAGGGCTGCTCGATGTGCGGCGAGTTCTGCGCGATCAAGTTGGGAAAGGGGTAGCTCATAGCTCGTAGCTCGTAGCTCATAGAGCAGGGGGGAGAACTGGTGAGCCGGATGGTGAATGATCACTTGGATGAAAAGCGTCGGGAAGCGGAGAAGATCATCAGTCGCCTGAAGAAAGCCGGCTTTGAGGCCTATTTTGTCGGGGGATGCGTACGGGATTTTGTGCGCGGCGTTACTCCCGGCGATTATGATATTGTGACGTCCGCCCTGCCTGATCAGGTTATCCATCTTTTTGAACACACCGTTGCGGTTGGCGCTAAATTCGGAGTCGTCGTGGTGATTGTCGATGGCCATTCCTGTGAAGTGGCGACTTTTCGCAGCGACGATGTGTATGAAGACGGCCGGCGCCCCTCTCATGTCCACTTTTCATCCGTCCGCGAAGATGTCCTCCGACGTGATTTTACGATTAACGGCCTGTTGATGGATGCCGGGACGGGTGAAATTATCGATTACGTGGACGGCCGCGCCGATATTCAGAAGAAAATCATTCGCACGATCGGCGATCCGGTTCACCGCTTCAATGAAGACTATTTAAGAATGCTGCGGGCAATCCGTTTTGCCGCTAATCTGGATTTTGTTCTGGATGAAGCGACGCAGGATGCCATGACCCGGAATGCGGCCAAAATCAAAGAAATCAGCGCGGAACGTGTGCAGGAGGAATTAAATAAAATTCTCACGCGCGGCGGTGCACGGCGGGGTTTTGAATTAATGGCCGAAACGGACATCCTGAAACAGATATTACCGGAAGTGGATCACATGCGGGGTGTGGCGCAGCCGCCTCGCTTTCATCCGGAAGGCGATGTCTGGCAGCACACATTAATCATGCTGGATATCTTGTCCACGGAAAACAAATCCGGGATCAATATGCCGCTGGCCTGGGGAGTGCTTTTGCATGATGTCGGCAAGCCCGTAACGCGGACAGAAGATGAAAACGGCGTCCATTTTTACGGTCACGTGAAGCTGGGAGAATCCATTGCCGACGATTTAATGCGGCGGCTGAGATTCTCCCGGGCTCACCGGGAAACGGTTCTGGATTTAATTCATCAGCACATGGTTTTTATGAACGTGCAGAAAATGCGACCTGCCCGTCTGAAGCGTTTCTTGCGGATGCCGGATTTTCATCTGCACCTGCAATTGCATCGACTGGATTGTCTGGCCAGTCACGGGATGCTGGATCATTATGAGTTCTGTCTTGAACAACTGCAAAATACACGGGAGGAGACGTTGCATCCGCCGCGTCTGTTAACCGGTGATGATTTGCTGGCGATGGGGTTTTCTCCGGGAAAGCTGATCGGGGAAATCTTGCGGGCGCTGGAAGAAGAGCAACTGGAAAACAGGGTTCATAGTAAGGAAGAGGCGGTGGCTTTTGTGCAAATCCACTGGAAATCATAAGACCACCGCACGACAGGTAAAACGGAATGGAAAAAGTGAAAAAAAATAGTCTGAGCGTTGCGCTGTTCCTGATCGTCGTGTTGTTGCTGCAATCATGTGCGAGTCGCGGGGTGAAGGTTCAACCTGTTTCACCCCGGCCGCAAAAGCGGCAGTTGGCCATGATGGGTTACACGATTCAGGCGGGCGCGTTTGCGCAGGTGGAAAACGCGGTGCGCTTGACGGATAAGCTTAAGGGTCAGGGGCTGGATGCGACCTATTTCAAAGCCGCCGATGGTTTATTTAAAGTACGGTTCGGTAATTTCTCATCGAAAGAAAAGGCGCGGCTTCGGGCGCAATCGCTGCAGAGCATGGGGGTGATCGAAGCATTCTATGTCGTGCTGCCGGAAGATTCCGCGGTGGCAAAGCGCAGGCAGTATGGTGACGATTATTTGAGAGAGTCTCTGGTCAAATCAGCCCGGGACTTCATCGGTGTGCCTTATCTGTGGGGCGGAGCGTCCGCCGAGACGGGATTTGACTGCAGCGGCCTGACCATGACGGTTTATCAGTTGAATGGTCTGGATCTGCCGCGGCATTCACGAACGCAGTATGATGCAGGCGATACGATTGACCGGAGCGATCTGAAAAAAGGAGACTTGGTGTTTTTTGCCACGAGTGGACGCGGAAAAGTATCGCATGTGGGCATTTATATCGGCAATGGTCAGTTCATTCACGCGCCGTCGCGCGGTAAAAAAATCCGCATTGATTCTTTGACCGCCGAATATTTTGTGCAGCATTATGTTGGCGCGAAAAAATATTTTTAACCTTCTGTCGCGGATTTCAGGATTAAAAAGCAGATCATTTTTGAATCGTCTCATTAAAAATGCATATCCATGATTCAGTATGCAGCGGTTTTTAAAGGCTGAAAGCCGCGCTGCATCTGTGTTACAGAGTTCATGGAAGAAATATTATACTGCATGAACGGCCGTCTGTTTTTTTATGTAATATTATTTTTGATGAAAGAATTTCTATGGATGACGTGAAAAAATAAAAAAAACGAAATATTTTTTATAGTTATTTTTATAGTTTTTGTTGACCGGATGGAAAAAATAAAGTAAAATCGATACACATAAGTAAGATTACTAATTCTGCAAGGAAGAAGTAAACTCAATTAAAGGAGGCTAAACCCGATGACAGCAACAGCAAAGAAAGTAGTGAAGAAGGCTGCAAAACCAGCAGCAAAGAAAGCGGTGGCAAAGAAAGTAGTGAAGAAAGCCGCAGTGAAGAAAGTTGTCAAGAAAGCCGCAGCGAAGAAAGTAGTCAAGAAAGCCGCAGCGAAGAAAGTTGTCAAGAAGGCAGCCAAAAAGTAACATCAATCAACAAAGATAATTTAAAGAGCAGGCGGACGTGAGTTTCCTGCTCTTTAAGTTTAAGCGACAGTCTTTGACCTCCCGTCCGGCAATCTTCCCAAGACCTGCCTTAATCATCTGTTGGCAAAATAACCCTGTTTAAATAATCGTTGACGATTCTTGCGGCGAGTTGATTCATGAACAGGGAACCGCTGAACCGCATGTGCCCCGCAGGGTATGAACCCTGAACCGCATGCCATCTCGTGTGACCTCGCGCCACCTTCAGGTGGTCAGGTTATCAGGTGGTGAACCCCTGAATCTTCCCCTATTGACAGAAGAAAAAAATCAACATATAGCTGTAACATCAAAATATTATAAGAAAAGGCAGAATGCATGCTGGAATTAAAGAATTTGTATTTTACGGTGCAGGAAGACGATGCCGTTGGAGGGAAGAGTCGCAATATCATCGATGGTATCGATTTCAATTTTCAGGATGGTAAATTTTACGCCATAACCGGTCCCAATGGCAGTGGTAAAACCACGCTGGCCAAATTAATCATGGGTGTTAACCCGGTATCGAAAGGCGTCCTTCTTTTTAACGGACAGGATATTTCCTCGTGGACGATTACGGAACGGGCCAGGTTGGGCATCGCGTATAGCTTCCAGCAGCCGGCCCGCTTTAAGGGTATCACCTTTCGCGATTTGCTGACGATTGCCACGGGCATTGAGGATGAAAATAAACTTCTGGAAATTCTTGGCCGGGTGGGCATTTGCCCCCTGTCTTTTCTGGACAAAGAAGTGGATGCCAAGCTTTCCGGCGGCGAAATCAAGAAAATTGAGCTGGCGATCACCATCGCCGCCAATCCCAAATTGGCCATATACGACGAACCGGATACGGGCATTGATTTATGGACGATTGGTCCGATGGTGAGTCTTTTAAAGAAAGAGCTGGCTTCCAACCGCACAACAACTGTTGTCGTCAGTCATAACAGAGCCTTTTTAGAGGCGGCGGATGAAATTCTGATCATCCATTCGGGCAAGATTGCCTATAGCGGAAATCTGGAAGGCGCCATGCCGCTTCTGGATGATTTGAGTGTGTGTACTTATCGGGACAGCTGTGAAGGAGATCGTGATGCTGGATGCTATAGATAAAACATTATTAAAAACGGTTGCCGATTTGGAAAGTCTGCCCAAGGGCGCCTACAATATACGAAAAAACGGTAAACTCCTGAGCAGGCAAGTGTCGGCCAATATCAACATTGAAACCAATGCTGAGGGAACGGGCATTATCGTGACCATCAAACCGGGGACAAAAAACGAATCGGTTCATATCCCCGTTATTTTAAGTCAGGCCGGTCTTTATGATGTGGTCTACAATTCCTTTATCATCGGTGACGATGCAGAAGTGACGATTGTTGCCGGCTGCGGCATTCACTGCGGTTCGTCTGAACCGGAAGGGCATGCGGGCATTCATGAATTTAAGGTCGGTAAAAGGGCGAAAGTTACGTATGTTGAAAAACACTACGCCTCAGGCGACGGAAAGGGACGACGGAGTCTTAATCCGACCACCAGGGTATGTCTGTCTGAAGGCGCCAGCGCGAACNNGATGAAGCCAACCGGATCAATGAAGCGGTGCTGGGTCAAGACAGTCTTTTATTGATTACGGAAAGAGTTTTAACGGATGGTGATCAGACCGCCGTCTCCACGAATAATATTGTTTTAAAAGGCGCGGGAAGCCGCGCCAACATGATTTCCCGTTCCGTCATGAAAGGCAATTCCAAGCAGACATTTTACGCAACGATGGATGCGCAAAACAAATGCTTCGGCCATATTGAATGTGATGCCATTATTATGGACAACGGCGCCAATGAAACCATGCCGTCGCTCAAAGCGGGGCATCCCGATGCGGAATTAACCCACGAAGCTTCTATCGGTAAAATTGCAAGTGATCAACTGACCAAACTGATGAGTCTGGGCCTGACATATGATCAGGCGGTTAACCGGATCATTCAGGGTTTCCTGAAATAGTCGTATCCGGCAGACTCTGGTAAAGCGTGTATCCAAATTTTGAATAGAACGGACTTGATCATGCGCCATCCTTTTTTCTACCGCATGCAATGGTTTTTTTTGATGGGATATCTGTTGGGACTATGGGGATGCGCCAGCATGATGGAAGCCATACCGACGCCTCCTGATTTTTTCGCCCCGGTTCAACTCAACGGTCCTTATGACGCGGATATTCCCATCCCTCAAGTCAATCAGATCAAAAGAGCCAGTTTTGTGCTGGATGGGGCTGTCCCTTATATTTTCATCAGCGTGGGGACGCATTTTGAGTCAGCAGGTGATCAGGAGCGTTCAATTCATTTCTTCAACAGGGCGATTGATGAATTTCGCAAGCGCAAAAATGTTTCCGGCGAAGGATCTGCTTTCAGTCGAAAAATATCTGCTTTGATGGGCTTTGGCAATCTTCAAGCGGCTTATCTCGTCATTAGCGAGCAGGAGAAAAAATGGTCCCATGCGCCCTTCAATGCTTTTATATTCTATAACTACGGCGATTATTATCTGAAAACCGGTCATTATACCAAGGCGCGGAAATATTTCGAACAAGCCATCCACGCAAATCCGCATGATCTGGAAAATTCAGATTTGCTTGCGCTTAGGCGAGATACGGAGCTTAAGTACGGCATGACGTTGATTTTCGCGGATTACATTCCGGCCGTAGCGGGCAGATTGTGCCTTAAGGATTTCGATGAGGAATTTGGCAAGAATGTCCGCCCTAAGATAGTCGAAGGTCTATCCCATCTGGAGCGCGTTCCCGTTTTAAACCATGAACTTCAGAATAAACCGCTCATTCGATATTTCCCGGGGATGATCCCGTTATCTCTGGAAATCAATCTGTATAACTTTCTGGGGTTTGCGTACGGCGTGACGGGAAAAATTCCGGAGGCAGTCAGCCATTTTGAAAGAGCCGCGGACATAGCCCTGAAAAGCGGATATCGATTGGGTGAAGCCGACAGGGTTTTCTTTCTTAGTCACGTCTATCTGATCGATAAAAACAGAGACAAAGGAATTAAAGCAGCCAAAAACCTTGAAGACATCGCCAGGCGCAATGGCGTGGTTTCTTATTTGATCTGGGCAAAGATGATGCTGGCGCATCATTATAAGGAGACAGGTGATATCGACCGGACGATAGCGGTTACCGATGAAGCGTTGACGCTGATGGAAAATAACGCTTCGGGGCTTTCACGAAAAAGAGATTTCAGGAGCATTGGCTTTTTCAAACAGCAGGCGATTTATGAAGTGCTTCTTGAACTCTATGCCGGGAAGGGTGATGAAAGAAGGGCTTTTAAAACAGCCGAGCGGTCCAAAGCAGCCGTGCCGAACGATTTGCTTACGGAAGACGTGTCGGGAACAACGCCGGTGATGGGCGAAGCCTTAAAACGCATGCATTCGCTCCTGGGGGAGGCGCCATCGGATGTGGAAGACATTCAACGAGTGATGGCGCCGGATACAACCCTTTTCGCTTATTATGCCGGAGCGAAATCTTTATACATCTGGGTGATCAGTAAAAATGGATTTCATCAGAAAAAAATAGGAATGTCACGAAATGATGTTGATCAGCTGGTGCAAATTTATCTCAGGACCATTAGCTCTCAGGATAAGAATCAGATTAATGTATTATCGGAAAGCGTTTATGATGTATTTTTAAAACCGGTTATCCATTTTGTCAGCGGGGACCGTTTGGGTATTGTGCCTCACGGGAAACTTTATGACCTGCCTTTTGCGTCCATGCGTTACGTGAAGGCTTATCTGGTGGACGGGTTTACTATTTTCTATCTGCCCCATGCCGGCATGATCAAGCAGGCGCTGCCTAAAAAAATAATCAAGCAAACCAGGAAAGTGCTGATTGTCGCTGATCTTCAGCGTGTCGAAAAACAAAAAACGGTCGCATATGCCGAGGCGGAAATGGAGATGCTGAAGAGATTATTTCCGCAAGCGGATTATGTCTTCAGAGAAAATGAATCCAGTACTCATTTGCAAAAACCAGCCGGCGGATATGACATTCTTCACTTTGCGGCTGATTGTTGTTTCAATCAAGAGGCGCCACTTGAGTCCGGTTGGATTTTATCAGCAAACGGGACGTGTCACGGAGGTCTGACCATGCATGATATTGTCCGCCTGCAATTGAACGGGCGTATGACGATGTTGAGCAACTGCCGGGCGACCCATACGGGAATGCTGTCCCTGACCGGCGCATGGCTTTATGCCGTCAGCCCGTCGATCATTGCGTCTCGATGGAAGGTTGAGGACAGAGCGAAAGCGGTGTGGATGGAAATGTTTTACAAAAATCTGGAGCAAAGCGGCAATTCGGCCGATGCCGTGAGAAAGGCCCAGAATGGAATGATTCAAATGGGCTACGGGCCGACTGATTGGGCGGCCTTTGCCCTGATTGGACATGATTAAGGGTATGCGTTACAACCCCGGTTGGATACAGCATTTGATGCAGATATCCCGTTAAACGAAAGGGGAACCATAATATGCAGCAAGAAGAAATATTGAGCATTCTCGATGAAATTGAAGAGATCATGTTGAGTGAAAAAACGCTTGGATTTTCTCCAGATGTGCTGGCCATTCTGGATAATGTTGAGGCAAGCAACCGGGAGATTGAAATGCTGAAATTTCGAATCGGCCAGAATATTCTGACAAGGATATTCAACGTCGCCAATTCCGCTTATTACGGAAGCATGAAGAAAGGCGCCATCCATACTTTTTATGAAGTCGTGACGCGTTTGGGTATGAGCCATACCAAAGCGATGGTTATCATCCTTGCCCTGCAGCTTCTTGCCCACGGTGATGAGGATGTCGAAACAATTTTTGCCCGCAGTTTTGCTTCATCAGTGATCGGGAAGATTATAGCGCAGCAATTCGGTCTGCGGGAAGACATCGCCAAGAGAGTCGAGTTGGGAGGTCTTTTTTCCGAGATCGGCCGGATGAATATTCATATCTATAAAAAACTGCATGCCCCCGACGATGAAAGGATTGACGACAGTTTTATTGAAAAATATCACCCCTACCTGACGGAGAGAATTATTGAGGCTTTTGGGCTGCCCGATTATCTGAAGAAAATGATTTTTCAAAAAGGTGTGGTGGTGGAGGCCGGTTATATTACCCCCTCCGGGGTAACACAACTGGCAATAAATTTTGTCTATGCCAGCTTCAGCAAATTCCACAATCGCCTGGTTATTGAGCCTCTCATGCTGCCGCCCGGCCATGATCAGACAACATCTCTGGACCAAATCATCGAGGACCAGTTCAATGCGGTGGGACTTGGTAAATATCTCAGAATTGTCAGAAAAAAAGAAAGATTGCTGCCGAAATATGAAGCTAAGAAAAAAATAACAGAGCTTTGATTTTTCGTAACCTAAAGCCAGGATCGGACGTCAATATAATGTTTTGGTTAAAAACTGAATCCGGATGATATGGACAACGCCTTGATGGTTTCATAAATTCCGCTTGTTCTTTTATGATATCTTTGCCAGAATGCAACGGGTAAAAACTTGGATTTGAAGGAGTTATCGCCATGCATCAAACGATGAATACACGGGTGCTGATTGCTTTATTGATAGGGATGCTGATCGCGGGCTGCACGCCTTATGAGCGGCAGGTTGTGCCTTTTAAAACGCCTCAAAACAGCCCTAATGCCGTTCATGTTGACGGTGCGGTCATCGCCGCCAGAAGTTTTCTGGATGCCGATGACGCAAAAAATGCCTTTGGTTTTGATATACGGTCGGCGGGGATTATTCCGGTTCAGGTGGTCTTTGATAATAAAAGCCATCATCCGTTGATGATTATTGCTGAACAGACATTCTTGATCGATGAGGAAAGTAATGTCTGGCCGATATTGGAGCAGAGCATGGCCTTTGACCGTCTGTCCAAACAAACAGAACTGAGCAGAGTCGCCCCCGAAGCGGCTAAAAAAGGATTGCTGTTCGGAGCGGCCGGGGCCGTGATCGGGGCGGCCATCGGCATTGTGACAGGAACCAGTGTGGGCACAGCCGCCGGAAAAGGCGCGGCCCTTGGCGCAGCGGCGGGAGTGGCGATCGGCGGCTCTCAGGCCGCCATGGATTCGTCGGATGTGCAGGCTAACATTCAGGAAGATTTGCAGACAAGAACATTGCACTACCGGGCCGTGAAACCAGGCGAGCTGGCTCACGGATTTATTTTTTATCCGGGAGAGGCAAAAACTGCAAAAATTCTCCGTCTGCAAATAAAAGAAACGGATACCGGTAAAGTATCCACCTTTGATATGAAACTGTAATAAAACCAAAAGGAGATAACCATGTCGAAAACAGAAGATGCATTAAAAGAAGCCTTTGCCGGTGAGTCGCAGGCCAACCGCAAATATCTGGCGTTTGCCGCTAAGGCGGATGCAGAGGGATTTTCTCAGGCCGCCAGGCTTTTTCGTGCTGCGGCGGAAGCAGAAACGGTCCATGCCCATGCCCATCTGCGGGCCATGAAAGGCATCCGTTCCACCAGAGAGAATCTGCAGGAAGCCGTTGACGGTGAAACGCATGAGTTTAAAAGCATGTATCCGGCCATGATTGAGAGCGCCAAAGCGGAAGGGCACAAGGAAGCCGAACGTTCATTTACTTTCGCCAATGAAGTGGAAAAAATTCATGCCCGGCTCTATCAGCAGATGCTCGATTCTCTGGACGCCGCAAAAGACGTTTATAGCTACTATGTTTGTCCCGTATGCGGTTTTACCGCGGAACAAGAAGCGCCGGAAACCTGCCCCGTCTGCGGCGCCAAAGGCAAGATGTTCAAAAAAGTTGATTGATATCGAAATTGACAGGGCAAAGAAGTGAAAGAAGTTCTCATTGTCGCAAGCGGTATTATCTTATTTCTGATCGGGATGATCCGCCTTTCTTCCGTCGTTCGTCGCATGATGAACGCCAGGATAAAAGAATTGGTCAAGTATGCCGTGGACAAACCCTTCTATGGTCTGGTCACCGGCATTATTTCAGCAATCGTTTTTCAAAGTTCTTCAGCGTCAATCGCGCTCACGATCGGCCTGGTCAGCGCCGGTTTGATCAGCTTTTACAGTTCACTGGCCATTATCTTGGGCGCGGATATCGGGACCACTCTGACTGTGCAGTTTGTCATCTGGCGGTTTACGGAATTTTCCCCTTTGTTTATTGCCATCGGGGGGCTTTTGTGGCTGACCCGCCGGGGACGATGGAAAACAGCCGGTGAAATGATTTTTTATTTCGGCCTGATTTTCTTTGGCCTGGAGATTATCAGTCAAACGGCCGCGCCGCTCAAACAATCGCCGGCCTTTGTTCATTACTTTACTCAAGCCAAAAATCCTTTATTTGGACTTGGTCTGGGAATAGTGGTTACCGCTATCGTCCATGCCTCCGCGATACCGATCAGCATTCTGGCCGTTTTGGCGCAACAGGATCTGGTCGGGTTGGAAAACGCCGTACCGGTTGTTCTGGGTGCGAACATCGGCACCACCGTAACAGCGCTGCTGGCCGGAACGGTTGCGAATGTCAGCGGTAAGAGAACCGCCGTGTCTCACCTGATTTTCAAATGCGTCGGCGTTTTGCTTTGTCTGCTATTGTTCCCGTTTTTTCTCGACCTTCTGAAAAGGTTGTCCGGAAGTGTCGCCCAGCAGATCGTTTGGTCCCATTTTTTACTGAACCTGTTGATTGTGATCGTTTTTATTTTTTTCCTGCGGCCCTTTACCAAGCTGATGAATAAAATTATACCCGGGGAAGACGATGTTCTGCCCATCTGGCCGGAATATCTTGACCGTAAAGATTTAATGGATCCGGTCAAGTCGCTCACTCATGTGCAGAAGGAGTTGCAGCGGCAGATAAAACTGGTGCAAATCATGTTTTCCAGAACCGTTCAAATGATGTCCCGCTATGAAGAGGGAAAGGGCAAGGACATTTCTTATATTGAGATGGTGGTCAACAATTTGCGTGCGCAGATTGTCCGGTTTCTCTGGAAAGTATCGGGCCGCGAGTTATCCGCTGACCTTTCCAGGCGGGTCTTTGCCTATACGGCCATGGCCGGAGACATTAAAAGCATCGGCAATCATATCCAGTCCATCAGCGTTCTTGCCGGTGAGCAGGTTTTGAGCAAAATCAAATTCAGCGACTGCGGCGAAAGAGAGATTCATGAAATTCTTGCGCTGGTCGAGCAAAATCTTACGGACGCGTCAGCACTTTTGGAGATTTTCAATACGGAAATCGTGAAGGATGTTTTCAACCGCGAGGAGGAAATCGATATCCGGGTCAAGGAATCGCTGGAAAATCATTTGAAAAGATTTCATTTGCGCGAATGCAGCCCGGAATCCGGTCCGATTTTTGTCGAGATGCTGGGTCATCTGGAACGCATCTCTGATCATTGCGACAATATAGCAGAGTATGTCCGGGATATTTGTAAAGGGATCCCTTTTGAAAAACGTATTGCTTGAATCAGCAATATCTTCTATAATGCGGGACAAATGTGATCATCCGCCTAAGGGGGTATTTCATGGATAAAAGAATGAACGCGTTGGCTTTTGCTCTGGAAAATGAAGAAAAAGAGCGCGAATTTTACTTGGCGCATGCCCGGAAGACCCGGAATATGGCGGGCAAGAACATGTTCAAACAGATTGCCGATGAGGAAAAAGAACATTTTGAAGTTCTGAAGAAACTTCATGATAAATGGGCCGAGCAGAAGAAATGGCCGGCCACCGTTCCTCTGAAAGTGAAGAAATCATTAGCCGGTACCGTCTTAAAATCCATGTCCGGTAAAAAGTCGGCCAAGATGACCGGCACGGAGGGTGAACTCAAAGCCGTCCGCACGGCCATTGATTTTGAAGCGCGTGGCGTCGCCCTTTATACCAAATTGGAAAAACAATGCACGGATCCGAAAGAGATAGCGTTTTTCAACATGCTGGCTGCAGTCGAACGTGAGCATCTGCTGTCGCTCAAGGATACGGAAGAGTTTCTGATCGATCCGGCCACCTGGTATCAGCATATGGAAAAGTCAGGTCTGGACGGGGCATAATTATTTGGTTTCCTCTTCCAGCTTGCAACTCAGTTCTGTCCATAAGTGGTAGGCTTGATCAAGATCGTTTTCGCAAGCCTTTAAGTCAATCTGAAGTTCCTTGATTTTGGCTGCGTCCCTGTGCGTTTGCGGGTCGCACAGGGATTGTTCATTGTCGGCTTTTCTGGCTTCCAGTTTGGCGATTTTTTCTTCCACCGCAGCCAGTTCTTTTTTCACGGCGCTTTTGATCTTCGAGAGGCGATTGCGTTCTTCCGCTTCGATTCTTTTTTTATCTTTCAGGGTCAGAGTCTTGTCTGC
>DFZJ01000207.1:1809-3046 GCA_002382045.1 Syntrophaceae bacterium UBA4059 | reverse complement strand
CTGCAGGCGGAAGTCTTGAAGAGCGGCGGTTCTTTAACTCCGGAAGCGATCGAAGCGTTAAGAAAAAGTCCCGAATTTAAAAATCTGAAGCCGGAGGACATGTCAACAGCGAAAGAACTGCTGGAAAAAAGCTACAAGCCGGAAGTAAAAAAGGGAACCATTGCCGAACAAAAGAAAACTGCGGATGAGGTTGTTGCCTCCAAAACCCTTTTTGAAAGATCCCGCCGTGTCGGAAAATATCAGGATATTCCACTCGAATTAAAACCGTTTGGCTATGATTTTTTCAGCGATGCCGCAATTCGGATTGTAACGGAACGCAAGGATATTCCTGTCCCGGGAACGTATGTTGTGGGCCCCGGCGACGAGGTAAAAATAATGCTCTGGGGGCGGGTTAATGCCCAGTATAATCTTACCATCGATAGAAACGGCAGCATCAATATTCCCTCCATTGGCCCACTTTATGTTGCCGGCATGACTTTTGAAAAAATGTCCACCTATCTGATCCAGCAGACGACGCAAATTGTGGGCACCAATATTGATGTCACCATGGGCGCCTTAAAAACAATTCCTGTGTTTATCCTGGGCGACGTGAAAAGGCCGGGCGCTTATACGATCGGTTCTTTTGCAACGATTACCGACGCACTGTTGCTGGCCGGCGGGCCTTCTGAAATCGGTTCCATGCGCAATGTGCAGTTGAAAAGAAAAGACCGGATCATCACAACTTTTGACCTTTATAAGCTTCTTCTGAAGGGTGATAAATCAGCGGATGTGATGCTGCAGGCAGGGGATGTGGTTTTTGTTCCTGTCTCCGGTCCGCTTGTGGGTATCGCCGGTAATGTGAAAAGGCCGGCCATCTACGAGCTTAAAGAAAATTTCAGCCTGAAAAACGCAATTGATCTGGCGGGAGGCATTCTTCCCAGCGCCTATACGCAGCAGATCCAAATTTCGAGGATTCAGGAAAATCAGAGAGAGGTTGTCGTTGATATTGATGACCACCAGATCCAAAAAGCTGTAACGGTTCATTTACAGGATGCTGATCTGGTTAAAATATTTACCATTGTGGATAAGGACCATAACTCCGTCTATCTGGATGGGAATGTTAAAAAACCGGGCCGCTATGAATTTAAAAAGGGAATGAAAATAAGCGATCTAATTAAGGATAATGCCGATCTTCTTGATGAAACTTATTATGATTACGCCTTGATCAAGCGGCTTATCTTGCCCCGGCGCAGCACCG
>DFZJ01000207.1:993-1702 GCA_002382045.1 Syntrophaceae bacterium UBA4059 | reverse complement strand
TGGATCATCTTCTTTCAAGGATCCATATGATAAATCAGCTATTATGGTAAAACTGGGAGAAATAGATAAAGACCTTAAAAAAGATTATGAAAAAAACAAAGAGTTACTGTTCAAAGTCAAGTATATCAGCGATGAACTTAAAAAGGGTGAGAGTGCACCCATCAGGGAAATATTGGAAATACGGGATGATGCTAAACGGAAGGGGGATCTTTATCTTGTAGAAAGCCTGGATGCAATCCTGGCACAAATTAAAAAGAGCTGTAAACTGGAGTTGGCGGATGGAATGAAGGTGAGGGATGCCATTTTAAATTCCGGAGGCTTGACAAATAATCCTTACATGGAAAAGGCCGAGATCATCCGCGTTAATGAGAAGAAGGAACACACAACTTTATATTTTAATGTTGCCAAAGCCATGTCCGGTGATCCGGTGGAAAATTTAGCGCTGCAGCACAAAGATAAAATAGTGATTCATTCGATTTTCGAATATGAGCCCCAGAAAACAGTTTATGTCGATGGCGAAATATCCCGGCCGGGCGTCTATCAATTTACGAATGATATGACGGTAAGAGATCTTATTTTTAAAGCAGGAATTCTGGAATCCGCCTATCTGAATGAGGCGGAGGTTTCATCGCAGGTTTTGCTGGGTGATAAGATCATTCAGACCGAGTATCGGAAATTGAATCTGAAAGAAGCGCTCCAGGGTAATCCC
>DFZJ01000207.1:0-864 GCA_002382045.1 Syntrophaceae bacterium UBA4059 | reverse complement strand
GAGGAAATGGCTGATCGTCTGGAAAAAGAACTGCTCTCCGCCACTGCCGTGGCGGCCTCAACGGCCTTGAACGCGGAAGAAATGGCGGCCAAAAAAGTTGAAATGGAACAGAAAAAAGCGCTCATTGAGAATATGCGAAAAGCTAGAGCTTTGGGAAGAATGACTATAAGACTGGCGCATTTGCGTCTGTTGAAAGGCAGTGAATACGACTTTGAGCTGGAAGACGGTGACAGGTTGTTTATTCCGGAGCAAAGCAGCACCGTTGGCGTCGTCGGCGCTGTGATGAGTCAGGGTGCGCATGTTTTCTCGTCAAGGGCGGATTATCAGGATTATATCGATATGTGCGGCGGCTACAGCACTTATGCGGATAAAAGCAAGGTTTTTATTTTGAAAGTTGACGGCAGCGCCCGCAAGGCTTATCGCGGCGTCATTAACTGGAATGAGAAAAATGATCGTCTGGAGATGGCGGCATTTTCTGAGGCGGACACTTACCACGTCGAACCGGGTGATGTGATCGCCGTGCCGGAGGACTTTGCACGAGTCGCCTGGTTAAGGGAAATACGCGATATAACTCAGATTTTGATGAATACGGCCGTCGCGTCCGGCAACCTTGTGCTGTTGTTTAGAACCTGGTAAAAAATAGCGACGGCACCCTATTTTTTAGCTCATGGCTCATAGGAAAAGAATTCTTCCTTTGTCATTCCCGAAGTTTTTTGTCGGGAATCCAGAAAACAAGAAAGATAGGGAAAAAGATTTAAGATTTAAGTAGTGAAGGGTTAAGTAATTAAGATTTAAGGGGTTAAGATTTAAGGGAAAAAGGAAAAGGCAGGCGATGGGCGAGAGGCGATAGGGAAAAAGCAACGA
>DFZJ01000028.1:14088-14229 GCA_002382045.1 Syntrophaceae bacterium UBA4059 | reverse complement strand
GCGGAATATTGGTCGCCATACCGACGGCAATACCCGATGAGCCATTCAGCAACAAGAGCGGCAGGCGCGTCGCCAGAAGCGACGGCTCCAGCAGAGATTCATCATAGTTGGGCACGTAATCGACCGTGTCTTTTTCCAGAT
>DFZJ01000028.1:0-13876 GCA_002382045.1 Syntrophaceae bacterium UBA4059 | reverse complement strand
AATCCATGTAGGATTTTTTCATTTCGTCTTCTATATTCACCAAGGTTTGCTTGTGGTGGATATCACGTTCCATTTTGTTCCTTCCTCTCTTACGTCGCTAAATATCCAGATTAGAAACATGCAGAGCATTGTCATAGATGAAGTCGCGCCGCGGCTCCACCTGATCGCCCATAAGGGTGGTAAATATTTCATCGGCCATCACTGCATCTTCAACACCCACCTGCAACAGGGTGCGCTTTTCCGGATTCATCGTGGTTTCCCAGAGCTGCTCCGGATTCATTTCACCCAGGCCCTTGTAACGCTGGATGGTCAAACCTTTCTTGCCCAGCGCAATGAGATGCTCGACTAAGGCACGGGCGGAAGGCAGAATGATCGGCGTGGCGGATTCATCGGACTGATCCCGGTAAGGAGGCTCACCCAGGATGGACACCTGCCCTAATAATGTTCTGATCTCTCCAAACTGCGGTGTGCGGAATATCTCCCGGTCAACGCAGGTGGTAAATAGATTNNGTTCTGCCCGCAATTTTCAAAAGCTCACTTTCCGTTTGAAACGTCTCATCGACCAACGAAGGATCACCGGCCGCAATGCGGACGATATTCCGGTCACGATGTTCCTTTTCAAAACGATCCAGCAGATCGCCGATCCGCATGATTTTTTTAATCAGGGCCAGCAGTTTATTGCCGGTGACGGGAAACGGACTGCCGTCACCCATCAGTAAATTGACTTTATCAACGCCGTTTTCCAGAATATAACTTCTCATCTGATCTTCATTCTGGATGTAGAGTTCCTTTTTCTTATCGACGACTTTATAAAGCGGCGGCTGGGCGATAAACAAATAACCTCTTTCAATCAATTCCCGCATCTGGCGGAAAAAGAACGTCAGCAGCAGTGTGCGAATATGCGCGCCATCCACGTCGGCATCGGTCATGATAATCACTTTGTGATACCGCAATTTACTGACGTCGTAATCGTCGGGACCGATACCCGCTCCAAAGGCGGTCACCATCGTTTTGATTTCTTCGTTTTGCAGCATTTTGTCAAAGCGCGCCTTTTCCACATTGAGAACTTTACCGCGCAACGGCAGGATTGCCTGATTTTTTCTGTCCCGGCCCTGTTTGGCTGAACCACCGGCCGAATCTCCCTCAACCAGATAAATCTCGCTGAGGGCCGGATCTTTTTCCTGACAGTCGGCCAGTTTTCCGGGAAGAGCGCCGACTTCCAGAGCGCTTTTGCGCCGGGTCAACTCACGGGCGCGCCTTGCTGCATCACGGGCGCGAGCCGCTTCCATGCATTTATTAAGAATCTGTTTGGCAATCGATGGATTTTCTTCCAGGTAAGAACCGATTTTTTCGTAAACAATTCCTTCGACCAGACCCTTGACATCGCTATTGCCCAGTTTGGTTTTGGTTTGTCCTTCAAACTGCGGATTACGAACTTTAACGCTGATGACACAGGCCAGACCTTCACGCAAATCCTCGCCGCGCAGCGATTCTTTGCCGTCCTTAATAAATTTATTGGCAGTGGCGTAATTATTAAACACACGGGTCAGCGCCGAGCGGAAACCAACCATGTGCATGCCGCCTTCCACTGTATTGATGCTGTTGGCAAAAGAAAATATATTTTCCAGGTATGTTTCATTATACTGCAGAGCCACTTCTACCGCACAGTCTTCCCTTGAACCGGTCACGTAAATCGGGTCTTTGTGTAATACTTTTTTATTGCGGTTAATATATTCAACAAAAGAAACAATGCCGCCTTTATAGAAAAACTCAGCAGATTTGTCTGACCGCTCATCTACCAGTGTTATCTTGACGCCGGAATTAAGAAAAGCCAGTTCCCTTAACCGGTTGGCAATGACATCAAAACTGAATTCCGTTTCTTCAAAAATTTCATCATCCGGTAAAAAAGCGACCTTAGTGCCGCGTCCTCTGGTTTTTCCCACCATCTGCAACGGTCCATCCGGGACACCTTTTTTATAGGTTTGTCGATACACATTGCCGTCTCGACGCACTTCCAGTTCACATGTTTTTGAAAGAGCGTTCACGACCGAAACACCCACGCCGTGCAAACCACCCGATATTTTATAAGTGTCGTTCGAAAATTTACCGCCCGCATGCAGTTTGGTCATAGCGACTTCGGCGGCGGAAACACCCTCTCCTTTGTGCATATCCACCGGAATTCCTCTTCCGTTGTCATCCACCACAATACTGTTATCCACTCTAATTTTTACAGTAATCGTGTCACAAAATCCTGCCGCCGCTTCATCAATACTATTATCAACAACTTCATACACCAGATGGTGTAATCCTTCTTTACTGGTAGAACCGATATACATCGCAGGTCTTTTACGAACCGCTTCTAAACCCTCTAATACTTTAATACTATCAGCATTATACATCTCTGTCATAACAGCCTGTTAACTCCTTAAACCCGTTCCTGTTTCCATTTTTTTCATCAAACAATTTTTAAATTTTCAACGGCATGACAATACATAAATAATTGTCGCCTTCGGCCGGTTTGATCAGGGTTGGTTTTAACCCCACCCCCACCTCCATCACAATATTATCCATGGAGACCACCGAAACGGCATCAATCACATAATTAACATTAAATCCCACATCCATATCTTCTCCGGTATAACTGATATCGATTTCCTCTGTTGCTTCACCAACATCCAGATTTGTAGAGTTCAGTGTCATTTTTCCGGATGTAAAAGATATAATCACCCCACTGTAACGTTCTGAAGAAACCACATTCATTCTTCTTAAAGCATGTAAAAATGATTCTTTCTCCAGTGTTACCCCTACGCCCTTTTCAGCAGGAATAACTCTTTTATAATCAGGATAATCAGCATCCACCAGATTGACTTTCAAAACCGTATTTTCTGTTTTTACGACAAACATATTCTTGTGTATGCCAATGCTGACGTTTTCATGAACATCCGTTATTTTTTTGACTTCCATTAACCCTTTGCGGGGGATGATAATTCCTTTGGCCATTTCAGGACCCGGCTCTGCCGTAGTGACTTTAGCAACCGCCAGCCTGTGTCCGTCCGTTGCCACCATCCGCCAGATATGATTGGTTCCATCAGAGGATGTTTCCAGTAAGACCCCGTTAAGATTCTTCCGGCTTTCATCAAAAGCCATCGCAAAAGATGTTTTATTAATTAACTCTTTAATGGCTGATCCCGGAATATTAAAAAACTGCACATTCTGGCTGTCGGCCACACTGGGAAAATCATCAGCAGGAAGCCCTGGTATTTTATAAACAGCCCTTTGACAAGTCACTTTAACAATATTGTTGGCACTCTTTGTAAAATGAATAATATCGCCTTGTATTTCTCGTACCATTTCATAGAGTTTTTTAGCAGATAAGGTAATTTCACCTTTTTCCGCAATGTCTGCGTCATAGTCTGAAATGAGACTGATTTCCCTGTCTGTGGCAATAATTTTAAGCTTGTTATGTTCTGCTTTTAAAAGAACATTGTTTAAAATGGGTGTTGTTGTCTTCTTTTCAACAATTCCTAAGGTTTTTTGAATACCATCCAGAAAGGTATTTCTATTAATTTTAAATTCCATCCTTTCCTCCCATTATATTATTTCTTTTTTATTTTTTTCTTTAATATATAAAACCAGTAATAGTAATAAGTCCTGTGGATATGTTGATAGCCTTAAATTTCATTATTATTTCATATGTAAGTCTTCATGTGCCTTGTGGAAGAAACGTGCAAATCTTCCCTACGTTTTGTGAATAACACTATCCTCAATATCCTGGATCGTCTTTTTTAAGTTTGAATCCGATTCTATCGCATTGATGATTTTATTATTAGCATAAATTACAGTTGAATGATCGCGGCCGCCGATTTTCTGGCCAATATCAGGGTATGAGTAATTCGTTAATTTTCTGGAAAGATACATGGATATCTGCCTGGCTAAAACAAGATTTTTATTTTTATTATGGGCTTTAATATCCGCGATCTTAATGTTCATTTTACCGGCGACCACTTTAATAATTTCTTCCACACTAACTTCTTCTTTATTGTTATGTTTAATAAGTTTTTTAAGCACTTCCCGGACTAAATCCAAATCAATTTTCCGGTTGGTCAGAGAGGAATAGGCGGAAATTCTAACTAAAAACCCCTCTAATTCCCTGATATTAGACTCTACCTGCGATGCAATATAATGAGCAACGGTTTGAGATAATTCCATCTTGTTTTCCTGCATCTTCTTTTCGATAATCGCAATTTTCGTTTCTATTTCCGGTGGTTGAATATCGGCAATCAATCCCCATTCAAAACGGGACCGGAGTCTACCCTCTAAGTTTGGGATATCTTTTGGAAATTTATCAGAGGTGACGACGATCTGTTTACCGGAATCATGCAGGGTGTTAAAGGTATGAAAAAATTCTTCCTGTGTTCTGTCTTTTCCTGCAAGAAATTGAATGTCATCTATCAATAACAATCCAATATTTCTATATTTTTCACGAAACTTCGGCATCCGGTCGTAGCGGATGGAATTAATCATTTCATTCATAAATGCTTCCGCCGACACATACATGACATTAAGTTCAGGATGGGAGGCGGTTGTCATCAGGCCGATCGCATTGAGCAGGTGTGTTTTTCCTAATCCGGATCCCCCGTAAATAAAAAGCGGATTGTAATTTTTGGCCGGCTGCTTGGCCACGGCGATAGATGCGGCATGAGCGAACTGGTTGGATGGACCGACAACAAAGCGGTCGAACGTGTAGTGACTATTTAAAAAGGAAATATTTTTCGTCCGACTGGTGTGTTGGGCGCCGGTATGACTTTGATTTTGTTCAAAAGGCAATATGGGTGCTTCCGGTTTTTTTTCCTTATCCTTATTTAATAGAAAATTAATATCCACGCTGATACCCACCACCGTGTGCAGCGTATTTTTGATCATCGACAAATAGTTGTCCATCAGCCAGTCCTTAAAAAATTTATTAGGGACGGCCAGATGGACACATTTATCTTCCAGCGCCACGATTTTGATCGGTTTTATCCAGGTATCAAAATTCTGCTTTGAAACTTTTTCCTGAATGATTTTAGTTGCTTTATCCCAAACAGATTCCATTGCCAACCTTTTATAAACAACCTATAAACAACTGTTGATAAGTTGTAATGATTTCAATTATAATTCATCCAGAAGGTATCGCGCCAGACGATTCAACTCATCCATCGAGTTATAGGCAATTTCAAGGGTTCCTTTATTTGCCGAACCATTGATGTGCACTCTGGCCATACATTTTGCCGTCAGAGATTTTTCCAGATCGACCATAAAACGATCTTTAGCGACTACCTGTTTCTTTCCCTCAGGCTTTTGTTTAAATTTGGTTATCAGCTTTTCAGTTTCCCGGACATTGATTCCCCGCTTTAAGATAATTTCAAGGACTGCCATTTGATCTTCCTGTGAAATCAATGCTAAAAGGCAACGGGCATGACCCGATGTGATTTTTTTTTCTACCAGAGCGGTTTTAGCGTTGGTCGGCAGCTTTAAAAGCCTGATGGTGTTGGCAATGGTTGAACGGTCTTTGCCGACCTGGGCGGATATGGACTCCTGGGACAGGTTAAATTTCTCCATCAAGGTGACATAAGCATCCGCCTCTTCCAGAGGATTGAGTTCTTCCCGCTGGATATTTTCGATCAAAGACAATTGGGCGGCTTCCAGATCTGTAGCTTTGCGAATAACAATGGGGACGTCTTTAAGGCCCGCCACCTGAGCGGCACGCCAGCGTCTTTCTCCGGCAATAATTTCATAACCTGAATCGGCCTTGCGGACAACAATGGGTTGAATAATACCGCTTTGCTTGACCGAGGCGACCAGTTTTTTCTGGTCTTCGTCGTTAAAATTCTTCCGGGGTTGATACCGGTTCGGACGCAATTCCTCGATACCGCAGCTGTTGACGGATGTTTTCCTGCCGGTCTCGTTATCGAGCAAATCCGAAAAAATAGCGCCAAGTCCTTTACCGAGAGCATCTTTTTTTTGCGCCATTTACATTTCCCCCTGAAGAATTTCCTGTGCCAGCTCCATATAGGCCATGGCTCCGCGCGATCGGATATCATACAGAATAATGGGCAAACCGTGGCTGGGGCTTTCTGAAAGCCTCACATTGCGCGGAATGACCGTTTTAAAGACTTTTTTACCCAGATGCTTACGCACATCTTCCGTTACGCGATGCGCCAGTGAATTGCGCGGATCGAACATGGTGAGCAATATGCCGCCTAAGGCCAATTGCGGATTCAAATCTGCTTTTACTAATTTTACGGTGTTGAGTAAGTATCCCAGTCCTTCCATGGCATAATACTCGCACTGTAAGGGAACAATCAAAGAGTCTGCCGCGACGAGAGCGTTGACCGTCATGAAGCCAAGCGACGGCGGACAGTCAATTACTATAAAGTCGTAAGCTTTGTCCAGCGCTTTTAACATCCGGCGCAGACGGACTTCCCTATCTTCCAGATGAACAAACTCGATTTCCAGACCAATCAAATCCTGATTGGACGGAATCATTTCTAAATGGGGCAATGCGGTTTGAACAATAACCGACGCCAGCGGCACCTGCCCGATCATGGCATGATAAAAATTCGACTTGTCGTAAAGCGTTCTATCAATGCCCAGACCACTGGTAGAATTGCCCTGCGAGTCGGCGTCGATGAGCAACGTCCTCTTATTTGCCGCAGCCAGACAGGCAGACAAATTAATAGCAGTCGTCGTTTTACCGACGCCGCCTTTTTGATTTGCGATGCATATGATTTTATTCATTATTTATGTGTTAGTCTTCCGAAAATTTCTTTTGGAAAAACCTGCGTAAGGACTAACACAAAAAAGGCTCTTTTAGAAGGCTTTTTTACGTTATTTTACCTTTTGGACAATAATAATTTTGCGTGGCGGACCCAAAAGAGGCATATTTATATCATGCTGATATACTTGATATATTTTTGATGCATTTCCAACGGCCAGGGCCGCATCCAACTCGTCTGAGACAGACTGACCTTTTAAAGTTATCAACAGCCCGTCCGGCGCGAGAAAATAGTTTCCCACCGGCAGTAAATCGGGTAGTTTGAGAGAGGCCCGGGAGATGACAATATCGAACTTTTCCCGCCAGTCGTTCGTCCGGACAATGTTTTCCGTACGGTCATGAAGGGTGAAAGCGTTCTCGAGATTCAGAAGACGAATGATATGTTTCAAAAAAGATACCTTTTTGCGGTTGGTTTCCAGAAGGTAAAGTTGTATAGACGGCATGGCAATTTTCAGCGGAATACCGGGAAATCCCGCGCCGCAGCCGATATCCACCATCCGGGTGTTTGGAGACATAATGAATTGGGCGGCGGACAGGGAATCCAGAAAATGACGGGAGGCAATTTCACCGGCCGTTTTCTCGGAGATCAAGTTGGTTTTGGCATTCCACTTGAGGAGCTCGCTTTGATAAAGGTCAAACAAAGCGAGCTGTTGACTGTTCAGTGAGACACCGAGAAGCCCGGCGCCTTCTTGAAGTAAATGCATGTCTGGATTCATGCTCAAGGGAATAACAAATAATAAGCTCCATCGCAAATAATTAATTTAATGACCCGTAACGATTACAATATATTGCTGACAAACTCGGTCCCGGAAATGCAGGGACTCTGGGATGGCGAGACTTGGTGGCAGGTGCAGCCTCTGACCATTGATTGTTTCCGGCCCGAAGGGAGTGACCATCGCCCGCAGACACAATGTAAACTGCTTTATGATGAACACAATATTTACGGAATATTTCGTGTTGAAGATCAATATGTTTATTCGGTTCATACCGGTTTTCAAAGCGATGTCTGGAAAGACAGCTGCGTGGAATTTTTTGTGCAGCCCCCAAACAGTTCCGGTTATTTTAATTTTGAGTTTAATTGCGGCGGCGCTCTTCTGGCGTCGTATGTAACGGATTCGACACGTCTTGATGACGGCAGTCTCAAAGAATGCATTCCGCTGACGCCGGACGATGATGTGCAAATCCGGCGCTATGCCAGTCTGTCTTCCGTTGTCGAACCGGAGATTTCCACACCGCTTGTCTGGACTCTGGAATTTTCCATTCCCTTCGCTGTGCTGGAAAAGCATGTCTGGCCGCTGGGAAATATTCAAGAGCAGGTCTGGCGGGCCAACTTTTATAAATGCGGCAATGAGACTTCCCACCCCCACTGGGCATCTTGGGCGCCGCTTTCCGCCCGAAATTTTCACGATCCGGCAAGTTTCGGCCAGATAGAGTTTTGCAGATCCGGACAATCATGCCGCGGGGATTAAAGTTTTCCTGAAAACGGTACGATACTGTAGAGACCGGAGGAGAATGAATCCATGAGCGACGTTACGTCAATTGCATCATCTATCATGGCCATGAGCCAGTCCCAAACTCAGGATCAGATCAACCTGAGTCTTATCAAAATGAAAGCTCAGGCCGAGCAGGCCATGGCGGATATGATTATGCAGAACGCCCGCCAGGTACAAGCATTATCCGACTCCGCTGGAAACTTGGTTGATCTATTTGTTTAATGAAACTTCTGACCTTTTTCGATTTGTTCGTTATAGCTTTTCAGCATTTATACACTTCGTCGTGACTTCCAACATCAATCGGTATGATTTTGTCGTTTTCCATCAAAAAAAGGATGGTGATGCGATAAGAAATATTGATGGATACGGCATGGAGTTCCCAGAGTTTTCCTTGTAGTTTGTGCAAACGCAAAGACGGGTGATGGGGATTGATTTCCAAAAGCTTGAGGGTCTTTTCGTATTGAGTAATCAAATCAGGATGTTTTTTGATGAATTTTCTTGCCCGCTTGATATAGCTTTCGGTATAGATGATTTCAGGCACGCGTTATTCTCTTGATGTGCTTTTCTACGGACTCTTTAACCAATCTGCCTTCTTTTAAATCTTTTTTCGATTCCAGAAGCGCTGCTTCCAGTTCGCATTCCCTTAAATAATTGTATTTTTCGATGGGGACAACAACAAACCTGCTTTTTCCTCGTATGGTAATAATGACTTCGGAACCGTCGGCGGTTTCTGCATCCAGGATCGTCACACCTTTTGTTTTCAGTTCATTTGCGGTTATGGTCTGCGGCATGGTTTCTTCGTCCTTATGTTAGTATGATTATCCGTGCTATAAATCATGCGATTTGTCAAGATTGTTTTCATCACAAATTCTTCGTGCAATTCTTGCCGGGCGGTTTTATAAGACGATTATTCTCCTGGAGGCGCCCTTATCATGTCGCTTAAAGCTAAAACAAAAAATATCACGATTGTTTTATATAAACCCAAATATGCGGGAAATGTCGGTTCGGTGGCCCGGGCCGCCAAGAATATGGGCGTTCACAACATTATTGTTGTTGGAACGACGGATCTGGATCGCGAAGCGATGGAGCAGCGCTCGACGCATCTCGCGGCGGATGTGCTGGATCAGATCCTTTACGCTGATGCCCTTGAAGAGGCACTGGGGAACTTCAACTACATTGTGGGAACAACCGCCCGTTTGGGAAAAGCCCGCGGGCCGTTTGTGTCGCCCCGAACGGCAGCGGGACAAATTGCCGATCTTTCGCAGAAAAATAAAATAGCGCTCCTGTTCGGCCCGGAAGACACGGGGCTGGCCAATGATCAATTGCGCTTGTGTCATAGTGTGGTCACCATTCCGACATCGCGTGAATTCACGTCTCTTAATCTATCTCAGGCTGTGATGATTCTGTGCTATGAAATATTTGTGGCGTCATCGGCCGCAACGAGCCTGGCAGAGGCGACGCCCAAATTGGCCCTGTCATCCGAGACGGAAGGCATGTATGGACAAATTAAAGAACTGCTGGCTGAAATCGGCTTTTTAAATCCGGAAAACCCAGAATACTGGATGCTGGATTTACGACGCTTCTTTGCCCGTGCCGGCCTTTTGTCGCGGGAGGTCAAGATTGTCCGCGGGATTTGCCGCCGGCTGGAATGGCATGCACGCCACAAAAATACTTGACTTTAGACCTGATTTGGCGTGAAAGGAAAACCTTGAAATTTACAGAGTAACCAAACCTTAAACCCATAACGATGGAGGTCGTTTATTATGAGGAAAATTTTTTCTTTTACCGGCGCTAAAAAAATTGTTTTCGGCAACGGATCCATTTTAACGCTGGCCAGCCATGTTAAAGAGCATCACGCACAGAATCCATTGATTGTTATTGATAAAAACTTGGCCAAAACGGGTTTGCAGGAAAGAATCGCCAGCATTCTGGTATCCGAAGGCATCAAGTTCACCGTTTTTGACAAGGTGGAACCGGAACCCCGTATCGAGTTGGCGGATGAAGGCGCCGCTCTGGCGGTAAAAAATAAATGTGACATCGTGATCGGTATTGGCGGCGGTTCCGCGATGGATGTGGCCAAGGCCATTGCGGTTGTTGCTGCCAATAAGGGTGCTGCCGTTGATTATCTGGGCTTGAATAAAGTTCCCAAAGCCGGGCTTCCCAAAATCATGATTCCCACCACTGCGGGAACGGGCAGTGAAGTTACCTTCACGGCTGTGTTTATCCGCAAGAATCTTAAAAAGAAAGAAGGGATGAACAGTCCTTATCTTTATTCGGAACTGGCGCTTCTTGATCCGGAGCTGACGCTGTCTTTGCCGCCGGCGCCTACCGCGCAGACTGGTATGGATGCCCTGTGTCATGCCATTGAATCCTACACATCCGTTAATGCGTCGCCCATGAGTGAAATGTTTTCGCTGGAAGCCATTGCGCTTATTTCCGAAAATCTGCGCACCTGCGTCCATGATGGCAAAAACATTGCCGCGCGCGAAAGAATGCTTCTGGGGAGCCTGTATGCGGGCATCGGCCTGGCCAACGCGGGCGTTACTGCCGTGCATTCCCTGTCTTACCCGCTGGGCGGAAAATATGGCGTCAGCCACGGCCTGGCCAACACGATCCTGCTGGCGCCGGTGATGGCGTTTAATCTGCCCGGCGCGCTGGAAAAATTTGCGGATATCGCCGAGGCCATGGGGGAATGTATTGACGGGCTTCCCGTGCGCGAAGCCGCATATCTGGCCGTAGAGGCGGTTGAATGCCTGATTGAAGATTGTGGCATCGATTCTTCCATCCGGGATTTTGGCGTGAAGGAACAGGATTTTCCGGCGCTGGCCGATGTTGCCGTGACGGTGGCCCGGCCGCTGGAGAATAACCCCCGTAAGATGACCAAAGAAGACATGATCGCAATTTACGCGGAAGCTTTTTAANNTAAGAAAGAAAGGAAGGATACCGACATGGCAGGAGCTGAACTGATTGGTAAGGAAGAAATGAAAGAAGTCATGGATGTGCTCGAAACCGGCATTCTGATGCGTTATAATTTTGATAAGGAAAGAAAATTTGTTTTCAAAGTCCGCCAGTTTGAAGAAGAATTTGCTAAATACTGCGGCGTGAAATTCGCGCTGGGCGTGACCTCGGGCTCGTCGGCGCTCAAAGTGGCCCTGGAGGCGATGGATGTCGGTCCTGGCGACGACGTTCTGGTCCCGGCTTTTACGTTTCTGGCCACCTATGAAGCGGTGCTGGAAGTCGGCGCGATTCCCATCATGGTGGATATTGACGATACGCTGAACCTTGATCCCAATGAAATTGAAAAGAAGATGACCAGGTACACCAAGGCCGTCATTCCCGTCCACATGTGCGGTGTGGCAGCCAACATTGACAAGATCATCAAGGTTGCCCGCAAAAACAATTTGATGGTGCTGGAAGACAACGCCCAGGGTTGCGGCGCGAGTTTCAAAGGCAAAAAGCTGGGCGCCTTTGGCGACATGGGAACCTTCAGCTTTGATTATGTTAAAACATTAACAACCGGCGAAGGCGGGATGGTCATCACCAACAAGAAGGATTTATATCTGCGGTCGGAATGGTACCATGATCATGGTCACGATCATAATCCCAAAGTCGGCCGCGGGCTCGAAGGCCGGACCATTCTGGGGTTTAATTACCGGATGAATGAACTGCAGGGCGCCTTGGGTCTGGCGCAGTTGAGGAAACTGGATTACCTCATCGGCGAACAGAAGAAAAATAAAAAGATCATTATGGACGTGCTGGCCGCCGCCCTCCCGGAGGTCGGGTTCCGCGCCAAACGGGATCCGGAAGGTGATTCCGCAACATTCCTGGCGTTTAACCTGCCGGAAGAAAAAGCGGCGCTCAAATTCCAGAAGCTTTTATCCGCCGAAGGCGTTGATACAACCTGCTACAAGTATAACAAGTGGCACTATGTTCCGAACTGGGAACATTTCCTCGCGTTTTCCACCGCTAACTCCAAAAAATATCCGTTCAAAAGTAAGGAATACAAGGGCAAGGTCAAGTATGACCGCAAGAGCATCCCTTTTGCGGAAGACATTTTAGGCCGCACACTGGTCATGGGCATTTCCGTGAAAATGAGTCCCGAAAGACTCAGCACGATCCAGAAGGCGATCGAAAACGCCGCAAAGAATATGTAGAAAACAGGCGATTCCTTAAGATAAGATCAGGGGGTTTAACCACAGCTGAAGGGTGGCAAGACCCCTTATTCTTTTCTTATGGCAATGGATGGAAAATAGATGATTGATAATCTGATTAATAATTTATCCGTTTACTTACAGGGATCGACCATCCTGGCTTTTGTCGCTGCTTATCTGGGAGGGCTGGTGATCAGCTTTACACCCTGCACTTACCCGTTGATTCCCGTGACGGTCGGATTTATCGGTGCGCAGGGGGCATCGTCCAGGCTGCGGGGATTTCTGCTGTCCTTGTTCTATGTTCTGGGCTTGGCCGTGACCTATGCAGTCCTCGGAGCAGCCGCGGCTTTATCCGGAAGACTCTTTGGACAGATGCAGACGACCCCGCTGGTTTATTTTATCATGGCGAACATTTGTCTGATCATGGGATTGTCCATGCTCGATGTTTTCAAAATTTCAATTCCGATCCCGCAAAGCATTATGAAATATTCCGGCGGTCAAAAAGGATTTATTTCCAGTTTTCTCCTGGGCGCGGCCTCCGGTTTTGTCATCGGTCCCTGCACCGCACCCGTATTGGGAGTGCTGCTTGGTTTTGTGGCGCTGAAGACGAATGTTCTGATGGGGATTGGCCTCCTGTTTACTTTTGCCTTCGGTATGGGGACGCTCCTGATTCTGGTCGGTACATTTGCCGGATTTATTTCGACGCTTCCGCAATCGGGGAGATGGATGACTGCACTTACAAGGGTTTTGGGCGTTATTTTGATTGGCGCGGCTGAATATTTCCTGTATATTGCAGGCACATTGTCTTTTTAGTAAGGGGTATTTCATGCGTAAAACCGTTCATGTTTTTGTGGCTGCATTTTTAATGTTTGTCTTTTTTCCGGCATCTGTTTCTTTAGGCCAGTATATTCCTAATGCGCCATTCAAACCGCAGTATTCTGCGGCGCCGGATTTTACCCTCAAGGACATGAAGGGTAAAATATTCCGCATGAGGGGTCTGCGGGGCAAGCCGGTGCTGCTTTTTTTCGGGACAACCTGGTGTCCCGGATGCCGCGCTGAAGTGCCCAACTATAAAAAAGTTCACGAAAATTATTCTTCGCGCGGCCTGGAAGTGATTTATATTAACATTATGGAACCGGCGAAAAAAGTGACGCGGTTTGTCGAAGCCCATGCGATTTCCTACCGGACGCTGCTGGATGAAGACGGCCGTGTGGCCAATTCATACAATGTGGTCGGTGTCCCCATGATCATCCTGGTGGATAAAAACGGCTACATCGTTAAAGTGGGCCACAGTTCTTCAGAGATGCCTCTGGATAAAGTTTTACAGGCTAAATAAAAACGGTGTACAAAAGCATATCCTGCAGTAAAAAACATGATTTGCCGCCCGGGTAAAATAATGATAAAAACCGGACGAT
>DFZJ01000026.1:1512-3752 GCA_002382045.1 Syntrophaceae bacterium UBA4059 | reverse complement strand
TTTTCGAGATCCTCAAGAACAACATTGAGTTGACGCAGCTTCCCCGCAAAATTATCCCGACCCAATTTCAGATGCAATCCTTTGTCCGTCAGCAGGGATAACCCGAAAACATCATGAACCTGAACCTCGGAAACCGTTCCCAGAAACGCGTACTGATCGTTTTGGGACAGCACCGCCAGCAGCTTCAGCGCATCGGTCAGCAGGGGGGATCGTGTTTTATTCTGAATGTTCACACCGTTCACGATGACCAGATCCACTTCATCGGTTTGGCTTAATTTTTTAAAAACAAACCCATCCACATCCATCAGATAAAAATTGCCGGCCTGCTTCACCAGCGCAATCGGCGTCCGTTCGCGGATATCCAGCACCAGCCGGTTCGGCAGTTCCCGCCCGACGTAAATATTTTTAATCCAGGGATTAACGGATACTCTTTTCACGACAGCATCGGTATTCACAGCCAGAATATTGGAACGCGGCTGAATTTTCGCCATCGTCAGAATATCTTTTTCCGTCAGTTCCTTTAAACCCCGCACGGAAATCTCCCTGATTTCAAAATACGGCGCGCTCAGGAGCGAACTGTACGTGTAAATAAACGCCGCCGTCAGCGCCACCACGGTCAAAAGCAGACACACCGCGCTTAAAGATTCGCCCAGGGCGCCGATCAAACGACGGCGCAGCCGGTTTTTCCTGGCTTCCAGATTGACTTTAATCTTTCCTTTCACAAACTTTCTCCGACAATAACAATTTCCGTTTCCAGTTCAAGGCCTTTTTCTTTTCCAGCCTTTTCCTGAATGATCCTGATCAACCTAAGAACATCAGAGGCCGTGGCCTGACCTTTGTTGACAATAAAGTTGGCATGCAGATTGGATACCTGCGCGTCGCCGTGCCTCAACCCTTTCAATCCCATTTCCTCAATCAGTTTCCCCGCGGGAAGCCCCGGCAGGTTTTTAAAAACCGATCCGGCGTTGGGATATTGCAGCGGATGTTTTTCCTGACGCATTTTCATAATTTCAGCCATCCGCCCTTTGATTTGCGCGCCGTTTCCCTTCTGCAGGATAAAGCGCGCCCCGCAAATGACGGCATCAGCGGACAGATTGGATTTGCGGTAAGCAAACGCGATCTCGTCGCGCCGCAGGTTTTTCTTTTTACCCTCACCGTCCATCACCGTCACGAAGGAAACCACATCTTTGATTTCCATTCCATAAGCGCCGGCGTTCATCCAGACGGCGCCGCCGACACTGCCGGGAATCCCCGTACAAAATTCCAGGCCGGTCAATTCCTCCGCGGCGGCCAGTGCGACAACCTTTGCCAGTGTCACACCCGCCTGCGCGTCGATGCCGTATTGGCCATCCGCCAGCGGAACACAGGATAGCTGGTTAAGCCCGTGCATCCACAACATGACACCGCGGTACCCGCCATCGCGCACAAGAATATTGGTGAGATTCCCGACCGGCAGAAATGGAATGTTCTTCGCCCTCAGCCTGCGCACGACTTCCCCGAGTTGATCTTCGTTTTCAGTCATCACCAGCGCGTCAACCTTGCCGCCCAGTTTCAGCGACGCATGACGCGACATCGGCTCGTCGTACCAGATTTTCACGGTATTCAAGCCGTTTAGCGCATCCGCAATGGCCGGATGACCTGTCCTTGTCATGGCTTTTTCGTCCCCTTCTTCAACTCGCCCAGCAACGCTTCGCCGATTTTATAAACACTGCCCGCGCCCAGCGTAATCACGGTATCGCCTTTTTGCACCATGGCCCGCAGAAAGTCCAGCGTGGGCTGTGCCTGGCCGATGTATTCCACGCGCGGGTGGCCGGCTTCCTTAATGGCCGCCCAAAGGGCCGCGGAATTAATGCCGGGTATCGGCGCTTCCGAAGCCGGATAAATATCGTTGAGCACCAGAACATCCGCATCGCCAAATGACCGGGTAAATTCGTCGAAAAGCGCCCGGGTGCGGGTATAGCGGTGCGGCTGGAAAACCACAATCAACCGGCCCTTCCACATTTGCCGGGCCGCACTAAGCGTCGCGACGATTTCCGTCGGGTGATGTCCGTAATCATCCACAATCGTGATGCCGTTTAATTTTCCTTTGATCTCCAGGCGGCGCTGCACGCCTGAAAAAGCGGAGAGTCCTTTCCGGATCGTGGCCATGTCCAATCCCAGTTCGCGTCCCACGGCCGTTGCCGCCATTGAATTATAAACATTGAAGAGACCGGGCACGCTAAGCGCGGTGTCCCCCAAAT
>DFZJ01000026.1:948-1315 GCA_002382045.1 Syntrophaceae bacterium UBA4059 | reverse complement strand
GCTTCCGCCACAATAATGTCGCCGTCGCCCAGCCTCGCATTGGAACCGATCGAGGCCAGTTTGCCGCCGATGACCATCGTCGGATCAAGACCGCCCTCCGCCAGGATAGTCGATACCATGGAGGTCGTCGTCGTTTTGCCGTGGCTGCCGGAAACGGCCACTGAAAATTTCATTTTTAAAAGTTCCGCCAGCATTTCGGCGCGCGGAATCACCGGAATATTTTTTCGATGCGCCTCCACCACTTCCGGATTATCCGTCTTTACCGCGGTGGAAGTCACCACCACATCCGCATTGCCGATATTTTCCGCCGCATGCCCGTGGGCCACGCAGGCGCCCAGCCTTTCCAGCCGCAGCGTCGTATCGTTGA
>DFZJ01000026.1:0-924 GCA_002382045.1 Syntrophaceae bacterium UBA4059 | reverse complement strand
CGATCTTTTCCCATTTTAACTATTGCCTCGTTTTCTGCCTTAATGCTTATTTCCCGTCACGAACTGGAGGCAGGCATCGACAATTCTGGCCGCTGCATCGGGCCTGCCCAGTTTTTTTGATTGGACTTCCATATCCCGTAATTTTTGTTCATCTCCCAGCAAGTCTTCCACAACTGAATATAATTTTTCAGCGGTCAGTTCACTCTCCCGAATCATTGCTGCGGCGCCGGCTTCGACCATCGCCTTCGCGTTCAGGGTTTGATGATCATCGGCCGCAAACGGAAAGGGAATCAGAATGGAAGCTTTTCCCGCCACCGTAATCTCCGCCAGAGACGTCGCTCCCGCGCGACAGATAATCAGATCGGCAGCCTGGTAGGCGGACACCATATCCACAATAAACGGACTGACCTGGGCCTCGATGCCGTATTGTTCATAAGCCTGTTTTGTCATTGCCAGATCACGTTCGCCGGTCTGATGGACAACACTGACCTGATTTTTCATTTTCCGCCAAAGCGGCAGCATGGCCGCCACGGTTTTATTGATAGCTGCCGCGCCCTGCGATCCGCCGAAAATCAGAATCCGGCGGCCCGTCTTTTTTTCTTTGGTCTGCCCAAGACCCTCGGCAATGGCGGCCCGGACCGGATTGCCCGTCACCGTAACTTTTGCCGCTGCAAACAGATTTTTACTTTGCTCATAGGTCACGAATATTTTGCGAACAAACTTCCCCAAAATGCGGTTGGTGTTTCCCGGCAGGGCGTTTTGCTCGGCAATGGCGGTGGGAATGCCCATCAAATATGCGGTCAACACCGCGGGTCCGGAGGCGTAACCGCCGACACCGATCACGACGTGCGGCCGGAAATCCGCGAGAATTCGCCGGGATTGCCACATGCTGTTCGGTATCGCATACACGCCTTTGATCAACGC
>DFZJ01000142.1 GCA_002382045.1 Syntrophaceae bacterium UBA4059 | reverse complement strand
TAATTTCCGGCCTGTCGGAGTCTGCCCGGCATGTATCAGATGTGTCCGCGGAAGTGTCTGCCGCATCCATGCAGGTGGCCGAAGGGGCTGGATCTCAGGCATCGTCTGTGGAAGAGACATCCGCCTCGCTCGAAGAATTATCCGCCATGACCAGGCAAAATGCCGAAAACGCCCATCAGGCTAAAATCATGATGCAGGATTCGGTTCAAATCATCGATAAGGTCAATCATCATATGGAGGATATGGCCAAAGCGATTGATGCGATCAGCAAATCGTCCGAAGAGACGGGAAAGATCATAAAAACTATCGATGAAATTGCCTTCCAGACTAACTTGCTGGCGCTCAATGCTGCGGTGGAGGCGGCGCGTGCGGGTGAAGCCGGCGCAGGGTTTGCCGTAGTGGCCGACGAGGTGCGCAATCTGGCGATGCGTTCGGCGGAAGCGGCTAAAAATACCAGTGAGTTGATCGAAAACACCATATTGGCGGTTAAAAACGGCAGCCAGTTGACCACTTTCACACAGGAAGCGTTTAAAGATAACATAGCTTTTTCCGGCAAAATCAGTCAACTGGTGGACGAAATCGCAACGGCATCGAGAGAACAGGCGGAAGGTATAGAAAACATTTCCCAGGCCATTTCGGACATTGACAAAGTGACCCAGTCCGCGGCGGCTAATGCCGATCAGTCCTCTGTGGCGGCAGAAAAAATGAACCAGCAGGTGGAAGATCTTAATCAACACGTTTTGACTCTGTCTGAGGTGGTCGGCAGCAAGGCGTAATTCCGGCGGCAGATACGCTGTTACAGCGTATCTGCCGTGTATGTTCAAAGGTCGATATTCAATGTAAAGTGCCCGGTTTCTGTTGGGCCGGGCGGTGGCCCGCCGAGTAGCTGATGATTCTTCCGATCGTTTGAAAATCATTTTCCAGCTTGTGAATAATATCAGCTGCCGAACCCGCATCTGTTCTGCCCGGATAAATATCATATCGGCTTTTGTAAATCTCCGGTGTGAAATCCGGCATGACGACGTTAGCGCCCGCCTGAAGTCCCTGAAGTCTACCGTGGGGATGGAGCGTGGCGAGCGCCGTGGTTGCGGGAATATTCGTGTTGCGTGTGAGCAACCGCGCAACCGCCAGCACGCGCAGCGTCATTTCGATATCATCATTTTCAATGCCGGCCAGCGGTGTGTCCGGATGGGCGATAAATGGCCCGATGCCGAGCATGTCCGCACCCAGCAGTTTCATCAGCAGCAGATCATCCGCCAGAATATCCGGTGTTTGTCCCGGCAGACCCACCATATTTCCAGTTCCTGTTTCAAAACCCAAGTGTTTGAGTGAATAAAGGCATTGCACACGTTTGTCCAGGCTGCAGCCGGGACGCAGATATTGGTACAATTCCGGAGATGCGGTCTCATGTTTGAGCAGATAACGGTTGGCGCCTGCCTGCGCAAAGGCCTGGTAGTCGGCGGCGCTTTTCTCACCGATGGAGAGTGTGATGATGAGGCCTGTTTCATTTTTGATTCTTTCAACGAGACGGCATATCCGATCCGTGGAATAAAAAGCATCTTCACCGGATTGCAGCACAACTGTGGGAACACGGGTATCAGCGATTTTCTGCGCCGTGGCGAGAATTTCATCATCGGTCATCCGGTAGCGGCTGAGCCGGTCATTGCTTTTGCGCAGCCCGCAGTAAAGGCAGTTGCGCGGGCAGATATTGGAAAATTCAATGATGCCGCGCAGAAAAATTTCATCGCCGGCTTCCTTCTTTCTAACGCGGTCGGCGGCGGCGAAAAGATCGGGCGAATAATCGCCGGGCAATTTGAGCAGCGCAATAATTTCATCCCGGGTCAACGCTGCTCCTGCTTCGGCTTTGCCAAGGAGTGGTTCAATCGGTTTAGATATAGACATCCCTTGTTCCTTCCTCGATCTGTTGCAGCCGGTCGCAAACCATTTTTTTTCTTTTTGTTTTAAAAGTTTCGTTCAGCATTTTTTGGATTAATTGCTCTCCGGCTTCGCGTGTTGCAGGGGTGGCATAATCCAGCAGGTACTCTTTAAAACTGAAAAGGGCATTGGACTGGCAGAATTTTTGAATCAGTCCCGGTTTGGCCAGATCCATGAAGTCCTTGCCCGTGCGTCCCAGGCGGTAGCAGGCCGTGCAGAAGCTGGGAATGTGGCCGCGTTCGGTAATGTCCATAATAACTTCATCGAGTGTGCGCGTGTCGCCCAAATTAAATTGTGAGGCCCGGAAAGCGTCGCTGGAATCTTCCTGGTAGCCGCCGGGATTGGTGCGTGATCCGGCGCTGATCTGGGAGATGCCGAGGGCAAAAACTTCCGAGCGCAAGGCGGGATTTTCTCTGGTAGAGAGAATCATTCCCGTGTAGGGAACGGCCATGCGGAGGATGGCGACCAGCTTTTTGAAGTCATGGTCGCTGACCGGATGAGGCGGACGGATAGCCGCCGGAGCATTAAACGCCGGTTCCAGCCGGGGAACGGACAGGGTATGAGGTCCCACGCCACAGTCCTGTTCCAGTTGCAGCGCATGGAAAAGCATTCCTAAAACTTCAAACTTGTAATCATACAGGCCAAACAACGCGCCCAGTCCGACATCGTTAATGCCGCCTTCCTGCGCGCGATGCATCGCCGTGAGGCGTTTGGCATAATCCTTCTTCGGGCCGGATGGATGCATCGTCTTGTATGTTTCATGATGGTATGTCTCCTGAAACAAAACAGCCGTGCCGATGCCTGTTTTCTTCAGCAGTTTGTATTCATCCACTTCCAGCGGTGCAATTTCCACATTGATCCGCCTGATTTCTCCGCCATGTTCCGTTTTTACGGCGTAAGCCGTTTCAATAGCTTCCATGAAATATTCCAGACTGGAGCGGCTGGGGTGTTCGCCGCAGAGCATCAGCAGGCGTTTGTGACCTTCGCGTTCCAGAACCTGCACTTCTTTGGCGATTTGTTCCATCGTCAAAGCAACACGGTTAAGTTCCTTGTTGTCGCGGCGGAACCCGCAATACAGGCAGTTGTTGGCGCAGAGATTGGCGATATAGAGCGGCGCGAACAAAACCAATCGGTTGCCGTAAATGTCCTCTTTGATCTTGTGAGCTGTCTGCAGGATCTGAGCGATCAGGTCATCATCTTCCGTCTGGAGCAGCACGGCAACGTCTTCAGGCCTGAGACCTTTGAGTTCCAGGGCTTTTGCAATAATTTCCCGAACTCTTTCGGGAGGTGGTTTCTTTGCTTTTTCGAGCAAGTTTTCAATTTTTGCGTCATCAATAAAATCTTTTATCATTGGGATCATCCTTATGCTTTGGTCAGGGCCGATTTAACCTGAACCCCTGCTAATGCTCCGAGTTTACCCGTCAGCGCGCCGATTTCATCCGTGGAGGCATGCACAATCAGGGCAATAATGTTCAAATCCTTAGGTGCGTGGGGAATGCCCATCCGGCCGATAATCATATCGCCAAATTCACTGAGGATTCTGTTTACATTTTCCGCCTGACTCTCTCTCTTTGTAACGATAATGGTAACGGTTCCAATTCGCTTGTCCATGTTCTTCTCCAAGATGTCACTAATCCCACTCGCTTTGCTCGGGGATAGTTCGCTCTACAAGTTTCAGTGCACTTCGTTTCTGAAGCTTTAGGCTCACTAAAAAAGGTTTGATCCCGGAAGAATCAAACCTTTGAATAAAAGACTTCAGACTTCCCTCAAGATCAGAATTACCCTCCCTCTCAGGCCAATATTTAACTGGCTGTTACTTTATCGCCAACCTCCGATGTTTGTCAATATTAATTCCTGGAAATGTGGGTAATTTCTTTTTCGCAGTGGGACGTCCTTGGCATCGGAATATGTAGTATGTCTATGAAAATAGATGAAAAATCATAGGGGTAGAATCTTTTTTTAGAAGTTATGAATGGGGCAATTTTTAATTACGTATTTTTTTCAAACGATCATCAATACTCAATGGATATTTGGGCCTTTAAAAAATATTTTGATTATTTTTTTCTTTTGTGGCATGTGAAAAACGGGAAGGGTAAAGTAGATGACCATTTGTTCTTTAAATAAAGCATGCTTCATTTGAGGTTTCTTGCGGGGAACTGTAAGTTTCCCTCAAACCTCTTCCGCCATTTCACCCGCAATGCAGAATCCATAAAATCCTCATATCTGCCCAGCCGGTAAAAGGGAGGGGTAACTGCAGGAAATAATTCACTTCAAAAGAAGTTACGCACAGCAAGAGCCATCACAGTTTTAAAATAAAACCATTTTTCAACTTGACGGGTCCTTTGCAATTTTGTAGATAGTTTGTGTTTGATGTAGCATATGTNNACATATGCTACATCAAACACAAACTTGTAATTTGCGACAGAATTGGCTCATTCACCCAAGTGAACGGCCTAACAAAAATAAAGGGGGTTATATGGCAAAAGGAAATCATTCTGATTACAAAAAGATGATTGACAGGCAGTATAAGGATCTCATGAAGCATTGCCAGGAGCATATGGAACAGGTTGAGAAAAATCTGCCTGAGTCAACCGATGACCTGCATGAGATGTTAAGAGCACGCGGCATCAGCCGCAGAGAATTCGTCAAGTGGACATCCGCAATAACCGCGGCCTTGATGCTTCCACCCATCTTTCGCCCAATGGTAGCCAAAGCGGCGGAAAACTTCAGCCGCCTGCCCATCGTCTGGCTGCACTTTGCTGAATGCACCGGCTGTTCAGAAGCTTTCCTGCGTTCATCCTATCCGAATGTTGATGACATTCTGCTGGAAACCATCTCACTGGAGTATCACGAAACCCTTATGGCCGCTTCCGGTTATCAGGCTGAACAAAATCTGGAAAAGGCCATTCATGATTTTGCAGGCAAATTCATCTGTGTCATTGAGGGCGCACTTCCCCGCGGACTGGACGGCAAGTACCTGACGCTCGGTCCCAAAGGAAAAACAGGCATTCAAGTGGCCAAAGAAGTGACCTCCAAAGCAGCGGCGGTCATCTGCATCGGCTCCTGCTCGGCTTTCGGCAACATTCAGGCCGCCAATCCGAATCCGACGGATTCCGTCAGTATCAGCAAGGCGCTTGGTATTTCCACCGTCAACATCGCCGGCTGCCCGCCCAATTCTGTAAACTTCACCGGAACATTGCTGCATTATTTAATGTTCGGCGGACTGCCCGCGCTGGATTCTTTGGGAAGACCCGTATGGGCTTACGGCAAACGCATTCACGATTATTGCGAAAGAAGGCCCCATTATGATGCCTCCGAATTTGTTGAAGAATGGGGTGATGCGGCAGCGCTCAAAGGCTGGTGCCTTTACAAAGTCGGCTGCAAAGGCCCTTATACTTACGCCAACTGCGGCAAAGTGCGTTTCAATGACGGTATTTCCTGGCCGATTATGGCCGGTCATGGCTGCATCGGCTGCACGGAACCGGGCTTCTGGGACACGATGGCGCCGCTGGAAAAACCGCTGCCCGACAAGTCATACGGCGGCGGCGAAAAAACCGTCGATAAAATCGGCATCGCGCTGACCGGCGTTGCCGCAGCAGGTATCGCCGCGCATGCCGTGGCTAGTGCGATTCGACACAGAAAAGATGACCGGATAAACACCGAGGAGGAAAAACATGACTAAACGAATCATTGTCGATCCGATCACCAGGATTGAAGGACATTTAAGAATTGAAGTGGAAGTCGATGAGAAAAACGTCATCAAAGACGCGTGGAGCAGCATTACGCTGTGGCGCGGTATTGAAACCATTTTAAAAGGCCGCGATCCGCGCGATGCCGGCCTGATCGTGCAGCGCTTCTGCGGCGTCTGTACATATGTCCACTACGAGGCCAGTATTCTGGCCTGTGAGGACGCCTTTGGCGTGAAGCCTCCGCCCAATGCCAGAATTGCCCGCAATCTCATCAGTGCGGCACAGTATCTGTATGATCATACCATGCATTTCTATCACCTGCATGGTTTGGACTGGGTGGACATTGTCAGCGCCTTGAAAGCTGATCCCAAGAAGGCCGTGGACATGGCCAGGGGCTACAGCCCCAATCCTTACAACTGCTCGGCAACCCACTATACAGCCGTTCAGGAACGTATGACCAAATTCGTCAAATCCGGTCGTCTGGGACCATTCGCCAACGCTTACTGGGGGAACCCCTCTTACAAACTGCCTCCGGAGGCCAACCTAATCATCCTGTCGCACTACCTCGACGCACTGCAGGTATCCAAAATTGGTGCAGAGATGACAGCCATCTTAGGCGGGAAGAACCCGCATCCGCAGTCACTGGTCGTCGGCGGCATCACCTCCGGCATGGATTTATTAGACGCCAGTCGTTTGGGGCAATATTTATTCCGGTTCAAGGAAATGAAAAACTTTATCGAAACCGCTTATCTGCCGGATGTTCTGCTGGCAGCCACTTACTATAAAGATGAAGGCCTGAAAGGCATCGGTGGCGGCGTGAAGAATTATCTTTCTTATGGCGGCTTCCCGCTGGATGACGACTGGAACAAGACACTCTTCCCCCGAGGCGTTGTCAGAAACAGAGATCTGGCCAAACCACTGGAACTCGATGAGAAAAAGATCACGGAAGAAGCCACGCATTCCTGGTATAAAGACAAGGAAGCGAAACATCCTTACGATGAAACCACACTGCCGGATTATACCGGATACGATAAAGACGGCCATCTCAAAGGCAATGAGAAATACTCTTGGTGCAAGGCTCCGCGCTACGACAACAAGCCTCACGAAGTCGGTCCGCTTGCTCGCATGGTTATTGCCTACGCGCAGGGCCACAAAGAAATTAAAGGTCTGATCGATTCGACTTTGAAAGCCGCCGGACTTCCCGCTACCGTGTTGTTCTCGACGTTGGGCCGAACGGCCGCCCGCGCGCTGGAAACCAAATATATCGCGGACCATACCGAAGAATGGGTGAATGAACTCATCGGCAATATCAAGAAGGGCGATACCCGCACCTGGACGCGCTGCGACGTTCCCGAGAAACCGGCACAGGGCCGCGGCATGACGGAACCGCCACGCGGCGCTCTGGGGCATTGGATCAAAATCGAAAAAGGCGTTATTTCCAATTATCAGGCTGTAGTTCCTTCCACCTGGAACTGCTCGCCGCGCGACAAATCCGGTCTGCGTGGTCCTTATGAGGAATCACTGATCGGGACCAAACTGGCTAATGTTGACCAGCCGCTGGAAATCATCCGGACGATCCATTCGTTTGATCCCTGCATGGCCTGCGCCGTCCACATTATTGATCCGAAAACAAATGAGATTAAAAAATTCAAAGTGGCTTAAGCGATAAGGAGGACACCGTGGAAAAAATAACCAGCGTTAGAGAGTGGTCCGTTGCAATCCGGATCAACCACTGGGCCATGGCTCTCTCGATATTTATCCTGATAGTCACAGGTCTTTATATAGCCAGTCCGTTTACACTTGCTAAAGGCGAAACAGTAAGCAAATTCTTCATGGGTAACGTGCGGTATGCTCATATTCTCTTCGGGGTCATCCTGCTGTTCTTGTTTATCTGGAGAGTTTATCTGGCGTTCTTTTCCCGCTTTCACGCGGACTGGAAGGATTTCCTGGCATGGACAAATATTAAAAACTTCATTCATCAGATCAAGTTTTATCTGCTGATTACAAAAGAAGGACCGGAATACAAAACCCTTTACGGGCCGCTGCAGTCTCTGGCTTATATCGGATTGTTGTTTATGGTTTTCGTCATCTGTGTCACCGGACTGATATTGATGGGTGCGGGATATCATACAGGATTTACCTACGTTGCGGCAACGATTTTAAGGCCGGTGGAAAATCTGCTGGGCGGGCTGGCCATGATCAGATATATCCATCACATATTTACCTGGTTCTTCATTCTGTTTATTGTGGTGCATATTTACATGGCCTTCTGGTACGATGCTGTTCTGAAGAAAGGCACCGTTTCCTCCATGATCAGCGGCAACATTTTCAAGAGGGTAAAAGAGTAGAACGGCGGCCATTGCTGCTGTCAAGATTGGCTGAAAAGGGGAGAGAAGTTCGGTCTCCCCTTTTTGGTTATCTGAGATGGGTTATGACGGATAAAAATAAAGTTACGGTTCTGGGGATCGGCAACATTCTGATGGGGGATGAAGGTTTCGGCGTTCATTTCGTGCGTTGGTATTCCAAACGTTATCGTGACACAGATGACGTTCGAATGGTTGACGGGGGCACTTTGGGTTACGCCCTGCTGGATATCATTTGTAGTTGCGATCACCTGATCGTTGTTGACGTACTGAAGGTACAGGATGCCCCCGGCTCTATTTATCGCTTCAACAAGGAGGAAATAGAGCTGCACATGCCGCCGCCGACATCCGCCCATGAGGTGACATTTCCGGATGTACTTTTCAAAACCGAACTGATGGGCGAATCGCCGGAAACCATATTTCTCTGCATCGTGCCGCACAGTTACAAAGATTTAGATATGGATATGACGCCCTTATTATACGATAAGTTTATAGACATGGAAAAGCTTCTGCTCGCCGAATTGGAGCATTTAAATATTCATCAGGAGCGACTGCCCGATGCATGAGCTTTATCTGGCCGAATCCATCATCAATATCATTTGCGACTACGCAGTGCAGGACGGTTTTAAGCAAGTAAACAGTATCTTGCTGTCCTATGGCCGGCTTTCATGCATCGAATCCAAAACGTTGCAGTTTGCATTTGACGTGCAGGCAAAAGACACCCCTGCCCAGGGCGCGTCGCTGGACTTCAGGATTATGCCCGCCGTCATCCATTGCTTTTCATGCGAAAAGGATTTAGAGGTAGAGGCGCATACGGGCATTTGTCCGGCCTGCGGCGGCCTGGAAGTTATGCTGACGGCTGGAACGGAAGAATTAAAAATTTTGGAACTGGATGTAGATTAGGATATTTTATGTGTATCGGATTTCCCGGAAAAATTATCTCTATTGACCAGGATAACTATGCGATCATCGATATCAGCGGCACGCGCCGCGAGGTTTGTCTGGACATTATCGACGAAGAGGCTTCCATTGGCGACTATGTCATTACTCACGCAGGCTATGCCATTCACAAAATCGATCCGACAACAGCCCAGGATAAATTGAAGTGCCTGCAAGAGATCATCGACAATGAAATTTATTGATGAATACAGGGATCCTGCGGTTGTCGCCGGTCTCATGAAACATATCACGTGTACAGCCCGAAGACTGTCCCGTCCCGTGACGATTATGGAAATCTGCGGCAGCCATACCTATGCCATCGGACGCTTCGGCATCCGCAAACTTCTGCCTGCAAACATTCGTCTCACTTCCGGTCCCGGCTGCCCGGTCTGTGTAACATCGGCGCGCGATGTGGATTTAGCCTTGTACTTCGCGGGACTGCCCGACGTCATTTTTGTAACCTTTGGCGATATGTTGAGGGTTCCCGGCGCAGGAGGCGACTCTCTGCAAAAGAAACGTGCTGAAGGCTGTGATGTTCGGGTTGTATCTTCCGCCGATGAATGCATCGGGATTGCGCTTTCCCATCCTCAAAAAGAAATCATCATGATGGGCATCGGTTTTGAAACGACCGCGCCGACTATTGCGGCCGTCATCCTGGCCTGCCGGAAAAATAATATCCGGAACTTTTCGGTGTTTTCCGTCCATAAAATCGTTCCTCCGGCCATTCATGCTTTGCTTGCCGATCCGCTTCTCAATATCGACGGATTTCTTTGCCCCGGCCATGTCAGCACCATGATAGGAGCAGCCGCATACCAAATGATTCCCGATGCCGGTCGCGCCGCCGTCATTACCGGTTTTGAGCCGGTGGATATTCTTGAAGGCGTCTGGATGATTTTGCGGCAGATCGAAAGTCAAAAGATGGAGGTCGCCATTCAGTACAGCCGCGGCGTGAGGCCCGAAGGCAACAGACGTGCGATGACTCTTCTGCAATCCGTTTTTGAAACCGCGGACGCCCAATGGCGCGGCCTAGGAACCATTCCGGAAAGCGGCCTTGCCCTGCGTGATGAATTTGCGGCTTTCGATACAATGAAAAGAATCTCTGTACCGGATATTCAATCGGGCGATATTCCCGGCTGCGGTTGCGGGGATATTTTACGCGGAATCAAGCTGCCGCACGATTGCCCCTTATTCAGGAAAGTCTGTACCCCGGTAAACCCCGTCGGTCCCTGTATGGTTTCATCGGAAGGTACCTGCTCCACTTACTACAAATATTATTAACGGAGGTCATGCAGTGAAAGTAACCGTGGTTAAAAATGTTCTGGACGCCAATAATCGGATCGCGGAGGAAAACAGAAAACTCTTCGATCAGC
>DFZJ01000037.1 GCA_002382045.1 Syntrophaceae bacterium UBA4059 | reverse complement strand
TGCAGTCCACTATCTGGGATGAGACGGTCAAGCTTTGCGGCGCTGATCAGGACTTCCATCGCCGCGACATGTTCGACGCCATTGCCGGCGGTAATTTCCCTGAGTGGGAATTCGCGGTTCAGCTTTTCACTCAGGAGGAAGCAGACAAATTCCCGTTTGATCATCTGGACGCGACCAAGTTAATACCTGAAGAACTGGTGCCCTTGAAAGTGATCGGCCGCATGGTGCTGGATCGCTGGCCGGACAATTTCTTTGCTGAAACGGAGCAGGTTGCATTCTGTCCGGCCAACATCGTGCCAGGCATCGATTTCTCTAATGATCCCCTGTTGCAAGGCCGGTTATTTTCCTATGTCGACACGCAGCTTTCGCGTCTGGGATCGGTCAATTTCCATCAGATCCCCATCAACGCGCCCAAGTGCCCATTCGGAAATCAACAACGCGACGGTCACATGCAGATGTCGCAACCGGCGGGCCGCGTGGCGTATGAGCCCAACACCCTGTCGGAAAACTCTCCGCGCGAAGCGCCTGCCAAGGGTTTTCATAGTGCTATGGTAACTGAAGCCGGCGAGAAAGGCCGCATCCGTTCCGAGAGTTTTGCCGATCATTACAGCCAGGCGCGGCAGTTCTATCTCAGCCAGACATCCTATGAGCAGGCGCACATTGCCTCGGCGTTAGTGTTTGAGCTTTCCAAGGTCGAGCATGTGCATATTCGTAAGGCGATAGTCGGTCACCTGCGGCATATCGATGAAGACCTCGCCCACCGTGTCGCCGCAGGCCTTGCCTTCGACAAAATGCCCGACGCCCCGCATGCCGCAGCGCCCGTGCAGAAAATGAAGCCTTCACCTGCATTACAGATCATCGGTAAAATGAAAGATACACTCATGGGACGCACAGTGGGCATCCTGATCGCGGATGGTTCAGACGGCGCTGTTATTAAGAAAGTTAAAAAAGCCGCAACCGATGCAGGCGCTAGCGTGAAAATTATAGCACTCAAAGTAGGCGGCGCAAAGCTTGCCGACGGCTCATTGCTTCCGGCTGACGGACAACTGGCAGGTACGCCTTCCGTGCTGTTTGACGCTGTCGCCATTATCCTCTCCGACAGAGGGGCAAAGTTCCTGTCGATGGAAAGCGCCGCAATCGATTTCGTGCGCGATGCTTTCGGTCATCTCAAGGCCATTGCCGCCGATAAGGGCGGTCAGGCGCTTTTGAAAACAGCCAATGTCGGACAAGACGCGGGCATCGTGGAGGCAAGCGACAAGGACGCCTTTATTGCCGCGGCAAAGACGCGCCAATGGGACCGGGAAAAGTCTGTCAGGACATTGGTATAATCGCAAATTAGCTGAGCTTGAAGGGCCGGACTGTTTGAATTACGGCCGGAATAGCCGGAGACGGCAGCACGTAGGGCGCAATAACATGGCTCTCAAAAAACACATCAATAAATAATGGAGGTAACATCATGGCTAAGAACATTGCAGTTTATGGGATTTATCGGACGCGCGAAATGGTTGAACATGCGGTCGAAGAAATGAAAAAAGCGGACTTCCGCAACGCAGACATCTCTGTGCTTTTCCCTGAAGGCGGGGGAACCAAGGAATTTGCCGTCGAGAAAGAAACCAAAGCGCCAGAGGGGGCGGCGACAGGAGCAGGAACCGGTGCGGTCGTCGGCGGAGCTTTAGGTTGGCTGGCGGGTATCGGCTTATTGGCCATCCCGGGTGTAGGGCCTTTCATTGCGGCAGGTCCCATCATGGCTGCACTTGCGGGAGCCGGCGCGGGAGGATTGGCAGGCGGGATAGCCGGAGCACTCATTGGCATGGGGATTCCCGAGTATGAGGCTAAACGATATGAAGGACGCATCAAGGAAGGGGGAATCCTGCTTTCCGTCCACGCCGATGACAGCGCCTGGAAAAACAAAGGTAAGGACATTCTGAAACATACAGGGGCTGAAGATATCGGCGTTAAAGGAGAATCCGGCGCCGACTATGATATCAGCGACAGACCTTACGTTAAAGGATCCAAAGATGCCCCGAGGACTGATCATGGCGAGACCGTTGCACCCCGGGTTATCGTTCCTGCTGATTCAAGCACAAAAAGTCCCATGCACGGCAACAGATAGTGCGACTCTTATAAACAAGGATGAGCATGGCCGCATGTATTCCTCAACTCACGAAATCGGCATCACAATAAAAGTGGAGTCGTACGAGATTTTGCGGTGGAGGAAATAAAGATTGATGATTGTATTAACGGCATTGTTTGCGTTGAGCAGTCCAGTATTGGCCCAGATGGGCAACAATCAAGGTAACAACATGATGGGTGGTGATTCATGGGGTTCGAAGTGGGGAATGGGATACGGCTGCTTCGGATGGGTGATTGTGATCATTGTCGCTGTTCTCGTTATTCTGGGTGTCGTTTATATGATCAAACGAAAATAAAATTCTGTTATTAACGGTCTCATAATTGAACTTACATCCGTCATACCGGCGCAGGCGGGAATCCGTGCGCCCGGGAGCGGGCGCGATCAGAGAGGTGAAAGTCCTCTCACGGGGGATGCTCACCCCCGATAGCTGAAGGTAACTGCGTCGCCGCGAGGCGGGGTGGAGAGCAACCGGAAGCAAACAAGCAGCCCGTAGGATGACGAACACGATTCGGCCTTACGTAGCGACGAGCCTGCGGATTCAAGGCGAAGTCCAGACCCGATTTTAAAGAAACGGGAAGCCAACAAGACGCTGGGTGAGCAGCAAAGAAGCGATGACAGGGCGCGCGTCGGGTGTTTGGTGACGGGATGCATGGAAGGTCGCGCCGGGTGAACCGGGGAGACCTGTCCGGTAAGAGACGGGCGTTCATTGTCCCTGATAAGGATACGAAGAACCCGCCGGACAGGAGTCAGAGCGTCCATAATAGCGAAGAAGCGACGTAATGGTTGTGGAGCGAAGGGACGCAGGAAAGTGGATGCAAGATGTCGATAGAGAGCGAAAACAAATCCGTGGAAGTGTTCTGCGGGACTAAACAAACGGGAGAAACCCAGACAATGGATTGGGTGGAACGTTCTGTATGGACGGATCGCATGCTGGAAGCCCTCGAACAAGGGGTGAAAGGAGGCGTTTGGTTCAGCCTGATAGATAAAGTTTACCGACCGAAAACCCTTTATGCCGACTGGAAGGCCGTCAAGAGAAACCGCGGCAGCGCCGGGACAGATCATGAGAGTCTTGAGTGGTTTGAACAGAAACTGGAAGAAAA
>DFZJ01000009.1 GCA_002382045.1 Syntrophaceae bacterium UBA4059 | reverse complement strand
CGATGATCGTCAATTCTTTTTTCATGATGATTATTTCTCCCACGCAATCCACGCTGCCTGCGGCTGGTGTTTTCAATCCCGCTTTGGCGGGACGAGTTTTAATTCTTCGCCGCTTGCTGCGATATGATGACGTTCATTTCATATCTCAACAGCTTGCTGCGAGGTGGTTGATTCCGGCATTGATCTCGTTGCCCCGGATACAGTTTTAAGAATAAGCAAGCGTTTAGGGTTTCTTGTTAGAGGTATTAGCAAGTAGCCTGCCAACAAACGCAGGTGCATCAGCAGTTTAAATTCATCGTTTAATAATAGATATTTAGGTCATTGGAGAAAAGCAGACGAAGGTCCGGAAATGATTTTATTTGCCCTCAGCATTTGGTGGAACCTCAATATGTTGAGGGGGCGAACAGGGGACAGAATATAGAAGATAGAAGATAGAATGCAGAATAAAAAATATTCTGCATTCTATCTTTTGAATTCGGATTACTGACTTTTCTTTTCTCCCTCATTGTATTGTTTTTTAATCGTCAGTATTTCGTCCTGGATGGACAGGAAGGCATCCACTACATCCGGATCAAAGTGGTTTCCCCTTCCCTCCCTGATAATGGCCAGTGATTTCTCCACAGAGAATGCTTCTTTATAGGGTCGTTTGGTGGTCAGGGCATCGAATACATCGGCGATTGCCGTAATGCGGCAGGCGATGGGTATCTCTATCCCTTTTAAACCAGTGGGATAGCCGCTCCCATCCCACTTCTCATGATGGCTCAAGGCTATGACCTCTCCCAGCCTGATGAATTCGGCGTCTGATCCCTTGAGGATTTTGGCGCCGATAAGCGTATGTTGCTTCATTATTTCCCACTCCGCCGGGGTAAGCCCGGCTGGTTTCAACAGGATCAGGTCGGCGATGCCTATCTTACCCAAATCATGCATGGGCGCTGCATAAAGAATATTTTCAATCGCATGTTCAGTAAGTCCCATGCTGCGGGCAATGGCCGCGGTATAAAGGCTCATGCGCTTGATATGTGCGCCAGTGTCATCATCTCTGAACTCGGCGGCCATGGACAGACGGTAAATCGTGTCCAGCGATGCTGCTTTTATCTTCTCGAAGGCCTGCTTTAATTCCTCAGTCCTCAGAGTGACCTCAACCTCCAGTTCTTTCCGGTAGTTTTGCATCAAGTCATTGTAAGCTTTGACCTTTAGCAGGGACCGNNTCCCGCAATGCGGTAACCAAGATGATCGGAAGCAGTCGATGTTGATCATCTTGCCTGATCCTGCGTGTAACTTCAAAACCATCCATACCGGGCATCATCACATCCAACAGAATCAGATCGATGGGGTTACCGGAAAGTTTCTCCAGCGCCTTTTCACCGCTTGCCGCCGTGACAACTTCATAATTCTGCGGAACAAGATAGGCTTCAAGAAGCTCAATATTCTGGGGCTGGTCATCAACAACCAGGATTACCGGTTTGTCTTTCATACGCTACCCCTGGTGCTCCTCTTTCTCAATATTCAATACCTCATAAATATCAACGGGCAACATCTTGCCTTTCAGTTGAACCAGCTCCAGTGTGCGAACCTTTATCTTTTCTTCCACCCGCGACAGGGCGCTTTTTGTAATGAGGACCTGGCCTGCGCGTGCTGCTGATTCTAATCTCTTGGCGGTGTTTACAACATCGCCAATGACCGTATAATCCATCGCTTCTTCAGTGCCTACGTTTCCAACAATCACATCGCCGTAGTTTATCCCTATGCCAATTCCCAATTTTTTCAAATCCGGCGGCCAGCCTTGTTTTAAGCCATCAAATAACCTTTGCATGTCCAGGGCGACCCGAATGGCCCATAACGTTTCATCTTCTATATGCGTCGGGGCGCCCCAGAAGGCCATGATGCTGTCGCCCATATATTTATCGAACGTGCCTCTATTTTTGAAAATAATTTTTGTAAACTCCTTATAGATGCTGTTGAGCAAACGAATCAGTTCATCCGCCTTCATCTTCTCGGAAAGAGGGGTGAAGCCGCGTATATCACAGAACAGCACCGCAACCTCTTTCCGATCACCGCCCAGCGCAGAATATTTCGCCGGGTTGGCGAGGATCTGCTCAATAACGAAACGGTTTACATAACGATGCAACATACTGGATATCAGGTTATTCGTTAACGCCACTTCATCGTGGAGAAATTTCATCTTCAGTAAATTTTTAACACGGGCGACCAGTTCAATCTTGTTAAAAGGTTTATTCAGAAAGTCGTCCGCCCCGGCGTCCAGCCCCTCGATTTTTGCCTCCATGTTATCCAGATCTGTCAACATGACAACCGGAAGAAAAGCATTTTCCAAATTGCCTTTGATTTTTTTGCAAACCTCATATCCGTTCATCCCGGGCATCATGACATCAAGAAGAATCAGATCGATGGAATGACCATAAAATTTCCCCAGCGCTTCTTCACCACTTGCCGCCGTGACAATTTCATAACCCTCCAAAGCAAGATAGGCCTCGAGAAGCTCAATGTTTTGCGATTGATCATCAACAACCAGGATTACCGGTTTGTCTTTCATGATTGGAAGACTCACTTCATAAATTGACTGACTTCTTTCGCAAAGGTGCGTGTATTGATCGGCTTGCCGATGAATCCGCTGTTCGATATTCCGTCTATCTCATCTCGACCTTCCGCCATTACAGAAGCAGTCACAAAAACAATGGGAATATCGAGTGTCCCTTTGTCTTGACGTAATATCCCGGCGGCTTCAGTACCACGCATATCGGGAAGCCGCACATCCATCAGTATGAGATCTGGTTTTTCTCTCCTGGCAATGGCAATTCCATCAGCAGCATTTTCAGCATCAAATACCTGAAAGCCGGCAACCTCCAAAAGGTCTTTTTCCAGCATCAGATTATTTCCATTATCGTCGACGACCAATACTTTTTTCCTCATCTCACACCACCTTGCTGGATACAATCGGCAGGGTAAATCGGACCAAAGTGCCCTTATTTAACCCCTCTGATTCGACGGATAGCTTCCCTCCGTGCAGTTCAGCCAGTTTTTTGGAGAGCGGCAAGCCGAGTCCGGTCCCCTCCGTTACCCGGGAATATGGCGTATCGACACGGAAAAACCCTTCAAATATCTTCTCCATGTTTTCAGGCGCGATGCCGACTCCCGTATCCCAGACCACGATTTCTATATCGGAGTCGGCTTTTTTCGCCCGCATGCCGATCTTGCCACCTTCGGGGGTAAATTTAACTGCGTTAGACAGCAGGTTGTAAATTACCTCCTTGACCCTGAGCTCATCCGCCTCAATATTCGGCAGATCTTCTGCAATTTCAAGTATCATTTGAACCTTTTTTTTACGGACCATATCCGCTAACAACAGTGAAATATCATTTAACAGGCTTTTCATGGGTAAACCGGATAAAGCCAGCTTCATCTTACCGGCTTCAACCTTTGCCATATCCAGTATCTGATTGATCAGCAGGAGAAGGTGTTTTCCGCTGGTTAAAACATTATTAACGTATTTCTTCTGCTTCTCATTCAGTGTGCCGAAAGTCTCGTCGTATAATACCTCGGAGAAACCGTTAATGGAGTTAAGCGGGGTCCTGAGCTCATGCGACATGTTGGCCAGGAATTCAGATTTTACACGGGCAACGCGTTGTAACTCGGCGGTCAACTCCTTTAAATCTTCATGGGCTTTTCCCAAACCATTTTCGATTTCCCTGCGCTCGGTGATATCTTCGATGGCCAGGAGGATGATCCGTTCTTTTCCCCACAATCGTTCAATTTGCCGGGCATTCAAAAGCATGATGCGCCGACCAATGGTCGAAAAAATGTGTTCCACCTCATAATTATCAAAAGCCGCCTTTTGGGGCAGGATGGTTTCAAGCAGTTCACGCAGCTTGGGAATATCCCATTGCTTATTTCCCAGGTCATAAATAAGCTGTCCTATCGTCTCTTCGGGTTTTGCCTTAAAGAATTGATAGAAGGAGCGGCTGACAGAGACCACCCTGAGATCTTGATCCAAAGAAATTAAAGGTTCACGGACAGTGTTGATGACGCTCTCAGCGAAGTCTCGGGCTTCATCTGCGGTTTTTTTAATAACCTCCAGTTCTTTTCTAGTCTTTTCCAGCCCGTTTTCAATCTCCCTGCGTTTGGTGACATCGCGGAACACCAGCACGGTGCCAATCACCTGACCGTTGAGGTTGCGAATCGGTGCGCAACTGTCATCGATATTGCACTCGCTGCCATCGCGTGCGATCAACAAGATGTGATTGGCCAGACCCTGGATCGTTCCATGCTCCAGGGTTTCCTTTATCGGAAGAGTAGAGGGCTGACGGGTTTCTTCGGTGATAATGCGAAAGATCTCTTCCACCGGGTGACCGGCGGCTTCTGCCTGCGTCCAACCGGTGAGCCGTTCGGCAAGAGGATTCAGGAGTGTAACGCGCCCTTCGGCATCAGTAGCCATCACCGCATCGCCGATGGAGTTGAGTGTAACTCTGAGTTTTTCCTCGCTGATCTGCAAAGTAACATTGGCCTGCTGCAATTGCGTATTTACGCCCTTCTGAATCTCGAGTAACCGCTGTGTCTGGAGAAAAGCATAATTTTTAAGCTGTTGCTGCTTTTCTCGATAAGTCAAATAGGCGAAGGAAATTACAAACAGCAACCCAAGCAGGCTGGTGAATATGATGGCGACCAACAGGCGGCGCATGTTCGCTTGGAACGCTGCGTCGCGCTGTGCCAGCAAACCTTCTTCTACCTGGATGAAGCTTTTCATTTCGGCACGAATCGAATCCATTAACAGCTTGCCCTTACCACTGTTTACAGCCGATAATGCGGGATTAATGCCATATTTGCGGCGCAAATCAATAACGTGTGACATTTCCGCCAATTTTGCGACCAATAATGGAGCCAATACATCCAGGTGGTGGCGAGCAGAATTGTTTAAGGTAAGTTGACGTAATTCTTCGAGATTACCTCGGACGCCATCGCGCACCGCCGAATACTGTTTCAGAAAGGCCTTATCACCAGTCAGCAAATAGCCGCGCTGACCGGTCTCGGCATCTTTTAATGCAGACAGCAAATCATTTGCACGGTGCATGATGATGTAGGAATGCTTCCGAGCCTCGGCTGCTTCATCGATTTGGCTGAAAGACCAGAACGATCCAGCCACCAACATAAAAACCAATATGGCTGCTCCAGCAAACGAAGCAGCAATTTTATGAGTATTCTTCATGAAAAAGCAGGGTTCACGGGTGTTGATGCTGCTTTCAGCGTATTCCTGCGATTTTGTTACGGCCCTTTTCCGGGACATTTTCTGTCTCCTTGCTTTTGGCGGCAATAAGCGCTTACCTTCCAACGCCATGCGATTTCAGAAAAAACACTTATTCGTCTGATTATCAGGATCATTAGGTTTAATAGAACAGCAAATAGCCTGCCAACAGGCGAGGTAGGATCATAAGATTTGATTTGTCTTTTAATAACATTAGTTTGGCTTAAACAGGAAAGAACAGCAGAACTGCGCGATATGATTGGTTTGACCTCAGTATTTGGTGGTTCCTCAAAATATTGAGGGTAACTGTATCAGTTCATGCTTGCCTTCCACTTACGTCTGTTCATGTAACTAATTGTTGTTAAATAGAAATATAAGATTATGCCCTTCCTTTGACTCTGGGCTGGATATTTGCATTTACTGATTGATAGAAGCAATCTTGTAAGTCAGGAAACAAGAAAGTCAAATAAAAGGTACGGAGGAAAAACATGGTTGCGATAAGGAGAGTTATTTTGATGCTCATCCCTGGTGGTTCACAGCCCATTCAACCTTACTCTCAGATCCGGGGATACCATCAGAAGCAACGTCTTATGACCTATAGGCAGATAGCCGTTATCTTTATCCTGCTGGCGTTTAGCCAAAGCGCATTTGCCGCTGATATTCCAAGCGCCGGCAGTCAGTTCCAGCAGATCCCGCCCTCACCAGTCATACAAAAAGAAGTCCCAAAAATCATCGTCGAGCCGGGCATCGCGCCGGCCATCCCGGAGTCCGCGGATCAGGTCAAGATTCTGGTTAAGTCGCTGCACGTAATCGGGCAGACGCGCTATTCCGAAGCGGAACTGATTGCCGTCACGGGGTTCAGGCCTGGCAGCGAATTGATGCTGTCTGAGCTGCGTGTGATGGCATCAAAGATTGCGGACTATTACCACAAAAACGGGTATTTCGTGGCGCAAGCTTACCTGCCCGCACAGGAAATCAAAAACGGAGCCGTGACCATTCTCGTGATCGAGGGCCACTACGGCAAGGTCACGCTGCAAAACCAGGCGAACCTCTCCAATTATGTGGCGGACAAGCTTCTTGGCGGCCTCAATAAAGGAGACTTAATCGCCTCCGCACCGCTCGAGCGCCGTCTTCTTCTGCTCTCCGACCTTCCCGGCGTGGAAGTCAAATCAACCCTGGTCCCGGGCGCCTCCGCGGGAGAATCCGACCTGATCGTAGATCTCACACCGGGGCCCCGCATTACGGGAAGTGTCGATGCGGACAACGCGGGCAACCGTTATACCGGCGAATACCGCCTGGGGGCGACGGTTAACTTTAACGAACCGCTGGGCTATGGCGACGTCATCACCTTGCGCGCTGTGACTTCCGGCTTCGGGCTGTTCTACGTGCGCGGCTCATATGAACTGCAACTGGCGCAAGCGCGGGCCGGGGTCGCCTACAGCTTTCTGGAATACCGGCTGGGCAAGGAATTTGAATACTTGCACGCCAACGGCACGGCGCATATCGCGAGCGTTTACGGCAGCTATCCCCTGATCCGGTCACGCAACAACAATCTTTACGCCGGGCTCGCCTTTAACGCCAAGACTTTTCAAGACCGGGTGGACTATTTTGCCACGGTCACCGACAAGCAAGCACAGGTATTGGTAGCCGGACTGTATGGAGATCATCGCGACAATTTATTGAGCGGCGGGTTTTGCAGTTATTCGCTGACCTGGTCCGGCGGCAATCTTGACATCAAGACTGCCGATGCTCGCGCAATCGACGAGAAAACGGCGCAAAGTAACGGCCTGTATAACAAGATCGGATTCGGCGCCCTCAGGCTGCA
>DFZJ01000227.1 GCA_002382045.1 Syntrophaceae bacterium UBA4059 | reverse complement strand
AATAATTTCTCATGTAAAAACACAAAGTATGGCATTTACAAAAGTTCATTGATGATTTTATCGTTTTATTGCAGGAAGTTATTTGCAGGCTCGATTCATATTTTCACGTTAACTGGCATTTTATTATGCCTCTGATTCAAAAGGAAGATAATATATGCATTTTGAAAAGGGTAAAGTCTATGAAGAGTTGGAAATCGGTGAAACAGCATCATTTAGTAAAACGATTACTGAAACGGATATTTATCTGTTTGCCGGTATCAGCGGAGATTTCAATCCAATGCACGTTAATGAAGTATATGCCCAACAGACTCCGTTTAAGGCCAGAATCGCCCATGGTCCGTTATCTCAAAGTTTGATTGCACCTGTTTTAGGAACAAAACTGCCTGGATTGGGGACAGTGGCGCTGGAGCTATTCACTCGGTTCAGGGCTCCCGTCTATGCAGGGGATACAGTTACAGCTATGGCTGAGATCACCGAAAAACTTGAAAATAAAAAATGGGTCCGTCTGAAATTGACCTGGATCAATCAGAATCAGAAACTGGTAGCTGAGGGTGAGGCACTGGTAATGCCGCCCAGATAAATAAATGTCACCTGCACGGCTGATGTTGAGCAGTCTCCGCCATCTTCCAAGACCGGCTGCCGTCCAACGGGATATTGGTACTTTACAGAGCATGATAATGGATGGGTGGGAGCATACCCAAAGGGGTGGAAGTATTTGTTTCCGGGTATCACCGTGGTTCTGTGCAGGAGAATTCGTTGTTGAAGCGTAGATGCCAGCCGCGATCACCCATAAACTGGCGCAGGACGTTAAGTTCGCCAGAACTCAAGAGGCACCTCGCTGTCTAAAGTGAGTAAATAGTTCATGATAATCGTGCACCGTGCAAAGGCGCTGTTTTCCAGCGTCCCGAACCGCTGGCGATCACCCTTTCATCCTCAACACCTCATTTAGTGATAGTCTTTTTTATCAAGATCATATTGGCGCAATTTACGAAAAAGAGTACGTGTATTTACCCCCGAACACTGAACCACCTTATTAATCTGTCCATGGTATCGTTTCATAGCCAGTTTAAGATAATTTCGCTCGAGTTCAACAATCTGATCCTTCAACGGCGTGTCAAGACTTGGAAGCGCAGAGCTTATTATTGATTCATCGCTCCGAATTTCGGTAATAAAAATATTTCGAATTATATTGCCTGAAGTTAATACGGCTGTTCGTTCCATAACATTTGATAATTCCCTCACATTACCCGGCCATGAGTGGCTAAGAAGTTGAGCAATCGCTTCGGTATGAAGTTCCATAACCCGACCCAACTGTTGTGAATAGCTATCTAAAAAATAACGAGCTAAAATAGGAATATCTTCTTTTCTTTCTCTCAGTGGGGGTAAATAAATCGGAATCACATTAAGACGATAGAAAAGGTCCTGTCGAAATTTTCCTTTCTTGACCAACTGAATTAAATCTTCGTTTGATGCAGCAATGATTCGGACATCGACTTTGATGACGGACTCATCACCAAGACGTTGGAAAGATTTTTCCTCGATAAGTCGCAACAATTTTTGCTGTACGGAATTTGATGCATTCGAAATTTCGTCCAAAAAAATCGTCCCGCCATCGGCTTGCTCAAAATGCCCTCTTTTGTTTGATTGAGCGCCTGTAAACGCTCCCTTCTTATGACCGAACAGTTCGGATTCAAGCAATGTCTCGGTAAGTGCGCCACAATCAACAGTAATAATACGGCCGGAAGCTCGGAGGCTGTTATGATGTATCGTTTTTGCAATCAGTTCCTTTCCAGTCCCAGTCTCACCTGAAATAAGCACGGTCGAATCCAGGGGGGCAACTGTTTCTATTAACCTAAACAGGGCTTTCATTGACTTGCTTTTCCCCACGATCTCACCCAGGTTGTATTTTTGTCCGAGCTCGTCCTGCAATTTCGAAACGGATTCTTTAAGCAGCCGATTCTCATATTTTAAACATAAACGATCGTTGGTTCTTTTTAAGAGAGCCTTAATTAGGGAAAAATCAAGTGGCTTACTAAGAAAATCGCAAACTCCGCATTTCATGACTTCCACAGCCAATTCAACGTTAGCAAAACCTGTAATAACTACTATTTCGATATCAGGGAAGCGTTCTTTAACTAGTTTGACCAATTCATTGCCTGGAATACCGGGCATTTTAATGTCTGATATTACCATGTCGAAATTATTATTGGACAACAACTCCATACCGGAAATCCCGTCAGAGGCCAAGTGCACATCATAACCCCATTTAGATAATCTCAACTTAAAGGTTTCACGAATCGAACGCTCATCATCAATCACTAGGATTTTTAGCTTCATTGCCTTTAAGCTCCTGCTGAGAAGGGCTATTATCATGTCTGTCTGAAAATATATTGAAAAGGTTTTTTACTGAAATCGGTTTTCGTAAAATCGGTATATGCGGGAGGTGGGATGCTGTCTCTATCTCTATCCCCGAATAACCGCTCATTAATATAACTTTTTCTATCAATTCCGGCCGTTTCGACATCAAATATTGATAAAACTCAATCCCGTTCATCACCGGCATCTTCAGATCAAGTAAAATTAGATCATAAGTTTTATTATTGAGTTTATCTATCGCAATAACTCCATTAAAGGCAATATCAGCCTGGCAACCCAACTTCATTAAATATTGTGAAAGGCTTATGCAAAGAGTTTTTTCGTCGTCAACAATTAATATTTTAGAAGGCATATTTTTTATATTATCATTATGTTCCATTTTTTTTACCGGAACTTCATGCGAATCAACTGAATAAAATTTAACAATGAAACTGGCGCCGGGCTGTTCATCCTGTGTCAATGTGACGGTACCATTATGTCTATGAATTATATTGTAATTGATTGACAGCCCCAAACCGGTACCCTTGCCTATCGGCTTGGTTGTAAAAAAAGGGTCAAAAAGTTTTGATCGGTTTTCATCCGGGATACCGGGACCATTGTCTTTAATTTCCATGATAACCCATTCGTCTTGATTCTGTGTGCGAAAAATGATTTGATCGCCTATTCCGGATTCTTTAATGGCATCCACTGCGTTCTGTAAAAAATTGGAAATCACCTGCTGAAGCTGGGCACTATCCCCATGAATCGGATTAATTTCTTTGCATAAATCAAGGATTATTCGGATACCTTTTTTGTGCAACTGTCCTATGCGCATATTGACAGTAAATTCAATTAGGTCATTTAAGCAGATGACAGTTTCCATCGATCTTTTCGTGTAGGAAACATTTAAAAGATCCCTGACAATCCGGCTCGCCCGCCTGGCATCCTTAGCAATAATTTTCATTGCCTCAGCAGCTTCTCTGTCATTCGGTTGATCCTCCATAAGATGTTCGGCGCATCCTAATATACTGGTTAAGGGATTATTCAGCTCATGAGCAACACCTGAAACAAGAAGTCCTATCGAACTCATTTTTTCGGTCAGAATTCGCGCATTCAGCAGCTCGGTTTCCATCTTGATACGCTCTGTGACATCATTCACAACAATCACTTTTCCCTTTATTCCAGAATCAGGGATTTTAATCGGCCCGGATGATACCTCAAGATAATAAATCCCGCTGCAGTTGTTGCTTAAAATCATACGCTTTTGTCCAAAAACAGTTTCGTTTCCAATTTGCGTCAAATCCTTCCGCCAGAATTGGTCCGCAGGATACATGTTGAGCTGGGAGAGACTCTTGCCAATGAGGCGATCTTTTGAGATTCCAACTTTTTCAAAATATTGTTCCATTTTTGGATTTAGATAAATCACACAATCAGTGTGATTAAGAAAAATTACACCCGTTGGGTTGGCGTCAATGAGATTTTTGTAAAATTGTTCTGTTGTTTCCAGTTTTTCCTTGATTTTGGCGACTTCTTTTTCGAGGCGTTTTGAATATTCTTTTTCTCTTCTGAGTGTTAGCTCCCTCAGCCAGACCTGCTCTGAAATATCGGTAATCTCCAGCGCCAAAAAATGGATTTCCCCCAATGGGTTCCGAATCGGGCTTACATTGAAAAGAAATGAACGCTCATTCTCTTGTGCTGTTGAAAAATCAACTTCAACAGAGCCTTTGGTTCCATCCTTGGCACCCAGAATAACCTTCTGAAGACTCTGCTGGCTGTTTTTGAAATATTTCAGCCGGGTCAAATCACAGATATATTGTCCCTGAACAGCCTCTAAACTTAATTGTAACAATGACAACAATGGCTGATTACAGGCGATAATCTTTCCGTAAGGGTTACACTTGGCAACAAAAGATCCCATGGAATCAATCCATTGCTGCATCTCCCACCGCTCACTTTCAAGATTTTTCTGAAGTGTCTTTAAGTCTGAAATGATCTTCCCCTCCGGTGCCAGAGCGATAATTTCTCCGTTGTCATCTCGAATGGGTGTAATCGAAAAGATTACTGGAGTAATGCGACCATCAGAATCCATGAGCGAGTCTTCATGAATGGGCGTTTCTCCTTTAAATGCTTTTTCTATCATTTCGTCAGTAAGCTTTTTAGACTCAGGCGTTTGGTTTCGCCAGGGAGACTTGCTGAATGGACAACCCCTTACCTGCTCCAGTGTCCGCCCGATAACCTTAAGAGCCGATTGATTTGCATAAATTATTTTCCCATCCTTATCTATTAGACCAGCCATGGTATCCATCTGATCAAAGGCATATGCAAGAAGCTGCGCGCTATTCGTCAAATTAACGGGTGTCTTATGGTGTGAATTCATGGTTCATCCTTTTGGTCATATTTTTTCAACAATGGGTTGATCAAGTTTCAACAATTCATGGAACCGTCTTGAAAATGGACGCCAGAACTCGGCTCCTGATTTCCGCCTGGCCTGTTCCAAGCGCGTCAGGGGCAGGGTATCCGGAAAGGGTCCGGGGCTTGTAATCTCGAGCATGTCGTCAAAGATTGCCACTTCGATGTCGCTTCCTTGAATGGTATAGGTGTATCTCCCGACCCAACCCGAATGTTTATCTTTTCCTTCAGGCCGATAGACTTCTCCGGTTTTTGGCATGCTGCAGCAAAAACCATGAAGGCCATAAGAAGAACGATCCCCGAAACGTTTCTCAAAATGATTTCTGATTATATCGGATTTCGGGGGAATGGATAACTTATTTATATAATATTAAATAGTTACAATAAGCTACCTGCAAGGAGGCACCTATCTATATGGAAATGCAAAAACACAATCTTCTACTCGAAACTATAGAACCACATGTTTGCCTTTTACTCAAGAAATTTATAACGCAAAGATAATGCCCAGGTTGTTTTGAGAAAATGCATTAATGAAATGATTGCGTTATCAAAGGTGGTCAATTTTCGGTTGCCATTTCGAGAAAGTCCAACGCAGATATTGGACTTTCTACGAATCGTTTTTCTTGACATTTAACAGTTGGCGCTGGTAAAATACCATTAAAGGTTTTATTAATACCTAATAAGGTATTTTATGAAAATCAATTCGGATCGCTCCACTGCCATCGAGCGCGCACTCGATGTCATAGAATACATGACGGCTTCTCAAACAGATCTGCCCTTTTCACAGATTTTTGCGGATCTGAATATCCCAAGGCAGTCACTTGTCAGGATTTTAAACACGCTGTGCGACAGGGGGATCGTTGGCCGTACGGAACAAAAAGGATTCTACAGGCTGGGCATGAAGCTTTTATACATGGGTACCCGCCTTAAAGATAAAATCAGCCTCCGTACCGTTGCCTGGCCGTTCATGGTTGAGTTGTCCAGGCTGACGCATAAAACCATCGAGCTGTCGATTCTCGACCGGGATCAGCTAATCTGCATCGAACAAATCCAGGGTGATGAAGGCGTCAATCTGTATTCACGCGTGGGAAGCGTCTACCCCTACCTCCACGCGGTCAGCGTTGGAAAAATTTACCTGGCCCACATGAACCCGGCAAGGAGAGGGCAAATTCTTGAAAGAATCGGTCTTCCCAAAGTTGCGGGGAACACCATTACCGATCCCCAAGTGCTGGAAAGAGATCTGGAGACAGTTGTTGAGCAAGGCTATGCGTTTGAGGATCAGGAATTGCGCACAGGCGTAAGAAGAGTGGCTGCTCCGATATACGATTACATGGACGAATTGGCCGGATGCATCAGCATTGCTGCTCCGATTTTCAGTTTCAAGGTAGAGGTCAAGCATCGGCTCGGGAAAATGGCGGTCGAAGCCGCACGAAAGATATCAAAAGGTATGGGCCAGATACCCGAAGACCAGTAGTGGCATACCGGGCGCGAAAAGATTTTCAGAGCACTTAATACTATTTAATTTGGAGATGTAATGAGACAGTTTTTCTACCCATCGGCCCTGGCTGTTTTTGGTGTGAGCAGCGCCCCCGGAAACCTTGCGAAGAACATTGTGCATAACTGCCTGGAGATGGGGTTCGAGGGGAAAATTTATCCTGTAGGAAAAAACCCGGGAACGGTTTTCGGCCGGGAAATCATAACCGAACCGATGACATTGCCAGATGGTATTGATCTTGCGGTGATCCTTGTTCCTTCCAGTTCGGTTGCGACAACGCTTGAAACTTGTGGGCTCAAGGGAATACGGCATGTGATTGTTTCCACTGCCGGATTCAGTGAATTTAAAGAAACAGACAATCAAGAGGAAAACGATCTTCTCAAAATGGCAGAGCAGTATCGAATCCGGATTATCGGACCCAACTGTGTCGGAACGATCAATACCGGATCCGGCCTTTGCACGCCGTTTAATCCGATCAATACCCAAAACTTCAAAAAAGGTCCCGTAAGCCTTATCACCCAAAGTGGAGGTATCGCCAATCAAGCTGCCCACTATTTTTCAGAGGAGCACATCGGCTTTGCCAAGATCATCAGCGCCGGCAACAAACTGGATATAAATGAGCTGGATCTTATCGAATACCTGATGGAGGACGAGGATACAGAGCAGATTCATCTCTACCTGGAAAGTATCGATCATGGCGACAAACTGATACGCTTGGCCAAAAGATCATCAAAGCCGATTGTTATGTTCAAATCCAATGTGAGTCGAACGGCACTTGAAGTGGCCAAATCACATACAGCGGCACTTTCCAATAATGATCGGGTTGTAGAAGGCGCTTTGAAGCAGGCGGGGATTATCCGGGTGCGGAGCCTTCACGAAATGACCGTCTGTGCAAAGGCGCTTCGCCTGCCGCCCCTCAAAGGCAACCGTCTGGTGGCCATATCGCTTTCAGGTGGGTTCTCGGTGATCATGGGAGATGCATGCGAAGCATTCGGTTTTGTTTGTCCGAAACTGCCGGCGTCGCTGATTCGAAAGGCCGAGAGCTTTCGGCGGGGTGGCGTGATCCGCATGTCCAATCCGATGGATTTCGGTGATATTCACAGCATCGAAGTGTTGATGGACATCTTGGAGCAATGCCTGGCTTTGGATGACATTGACGGCATCGCCCTCTCCTTCATGTACGGCCCGGAAATAGCAAAAATGCTCGGTAAAGAAATTGCCCGTCCGGAAAAGCTTCTGGAACGCTTCCAGTCTATCAGCCATGCCGCCGGCAAACCCATGGGGATCAGTTTTATCTCGGAACGACAGTATATCGAGCAACTGAAAGCGAGCAATATCTACCCGGTTTTCAACGATCCGCCGGAGAGCATCCAGGCCCTGTCCATGTTGCGGAACTACACATCAAGGAAAACAAATTAATGTTTCGAAATTTTCAGGAGATCGAAAATCAGGCCAAAAAAATTGGTCCCAGGAGAGCCGTGGCGCTCTTCCCCGATGAACCGGAAGTCATGCGTGCCATGGCGGATGGGAAAAAGCTCGGGTTAATCGAACCGATTCTGGTGGGAGACAAATCCCGGATTCGAACCGTTGCCCATGAGGTTTCCATGTCCCTTGAAGGGGTCGAAATCCTTGACATGGATGATCCGCAAAAGGCCGCAGATATTTGCCTTGAGACCGTGGTCAACGGCCGGGCCTCGTTTATCATCAAAGGGAATATCCTGACTAGCTACCTTTACCGGTCTTTGATTCGAACTGCCGGCGAATGCTCCTCGGATCAGGTGGCCTGCACCCTCTGTTTCCATCAGGCAAGGGGCATTGACAAGATATTTGTGATTACGGACCCCGGTGTAAACATATTGCCGAATGCGGAAACCAAGCGAAAAATATTGGCCAATGCGATCAATGTCCTGCATCAGATGGGTTGTGAGAAACCGAGGGTGATGATTCTTGCCGCTCATCGGTTCGATGGTTCGGATTCGACCGCAGTCAAAGATGCTGTCTTAATTGAAAAAGTCTGTTCAAGCAACGCGTTCACTGATTTCACCATGAGCACAGCGAACAATCTATACCAGGCATATCCGGACCATTGTATAAGCCTCGATTCTTTTCCCGATCTTTTTTTGGTACCCAACCTGGAAACCGGCAACATTCTGGTCAAAAGCATCGATCACCTGGGCGGCGGTATCCGCCAGTGCGTGACGGTGGGAGGAAACATTACGGTTTTGACGCCTTCCCGTTCGGATGGATATGCCGCCAGGATGATGAACCTGGCCCTTGGAGTCGTTCTTTCACAATCACTGCGGAGAGGTAATGAATAGTCCCCATTTCGAATATCTCCTGAGAGCTGCCGCATCCAACAGGCGCAGAACGATGACCATTAGCGGACAAGGCGGTGTCGCTGCTGTCGAAGCTGTTTTGCAGGCACAGAATATGGGGCTTGTCCAGCCGATCTTTTGCGGGGTCGCGTTTTCGGAATGGATTCCCGAAAATGAACGTCTTTTCCCCGGCGCCAACGTGGAAGAAGCCAGAAGAGAGGCCCTGGAACTTGTCGGAAGGGGCAAGGTGGATATCTGCCTTGACACCGATCCCTTCTCATTTTCGTTTCTGCGGTTGATTTCAGAAAAAGGAATAGTAGACAGGCGGGTTGCCAGTTACGTAAGCATATGTGAATTGCCTGGGGAAAACCGCTTAACCCTGCTGAGCGATACGCTGGTCAACCCTGCGCCGAATCTCAAGGATAAAATTGCTATTCTGGAAAATGCAATTTCCGTGGCTGCCGTGCTGGGAATTTCAGAGCCGAAGATTGCCGCTCTGGCACCCCTGGAGCTGGTCAATCCCGCGATCCGGTCCACCGTGGATGCCGCCATTCTTTCAAAAATGTCTCAAAGAGGTCAATTCGGAAAAGTGGTCGTTGAGGGTCCGCTCGGCATGGACAATGCCGAATCCGCATCTGCTGCCAGACATAAGGGAATCAGGAGTCCGGTGCCGGGTGATGTGGACATCTATTTTTTCCCGGATATTGAGTCCGCCGATATTACCGCTCAGTTTCTATCCTGGGTCTTCCGGGCAAGATTCGCGGGGTTTTTGGCGGGTACCGGAGTTCCCATTGTCGTGAAATCACACCTGGAGCGGGACGATGCGTGGCTTGTCAATATCGCACTGGCCGTACTGAGGTGTATATGAAAATGTTTTGCATATTAGTGGTCAATATCGGATCCACATCAACCAAGGTCGCCGTGTTCGGGGACCGGGAGTGCCTGTTCCAGGAAACGATCAACCATGCGTCGGGCATAATAACGGGTCTTGATGGGTTTGGAGAATGGTTCCGGTTCCATCGGCAGGCGGTGGAAGGATTTTTAAAAAATAATCGTGAAAAAATAAAGCAGATGGATCTTGTGGTCAGTCGGGGAGGAATGACCCGTTCGATTCAGGCCGGCGCATATCGAATAACGGACGCCATGTTGCATGACCTGCGCTCCGGTGAATACGGGTGGCATCCGTGCAATGTGGGACCGGCGATTGCGCATGAGATAGCCAAGCGTTTCGGTGCGGAGGCCATCATATACGATTCCCCGGTCTCGGATGAGATGATGCCGATAGCCAGATTTTCAGGGCTTAAGGATATCAAGCGATGTGCCGCCTTTCATGTGCTGAGCCAGAAATCCGCAGCGAAAAGGGCGGCTTCGAAAATGAAACTGCCATACGGCAAAGCATCTTTTGTTGTCGCACACATGGGCGGCGGCATAACGGTCTGCGCACACCAAAACGGAAGAATGATAGACGGTACACACGGATTGGGTGAAGGCTCCTTCACTCCCCAGCGGACGGGTTCGCTGCCCCTTCAGGGCATTATTCAACTCTGCTTTTCGGGTAAATATACGCAGAATGAACTCCACCGCGAACTCTTCGGGAAAGGCGGTGTCCATTCCTATTTAGCCACCCATGATGTTGCCGCCATCGAGGATTGCGTTGCCAGCGGCGATGCCGATGCCGAACTTGTGCTAAGGGCCATGGGCTACCAGATCAGCAAGGAGATTGGGGCGATGGCCGCGGTACTGTCCGGCCGGGTGGATGCCGTAGTCCTAACCGGCAATCTCACCCGCGCAGAAACCGTGATGGACGAGATTCGCCAACGAATCTCGTCACCTGCCCCTTTGTTGGTCTTTCATGGCGAAGATGAGTTGGAAGCACTGGCCGCGGGCGGTGTTGCTGTCCTCAACCGACAGGAAATCATCAAAGAATATTAGAGGCAGGTCAGACTTCCGACCCGCATGAGGAGAAAAAGATGAAAATAATTGACGAGGCGATAAATAGGGGACAAACCGTACTTTCCGAATTTGAATCCAAGAAACTGCTTGCGCAATACCACATCCCGGTGACAAGGGAAATCCTGGTTGAAAGCAGGGAAAGCCTCAGGGACGCCATCGAAGCAATCGGTTATCCGATCGTCCTCAAGGGATGCTCGCCGGACATCGCCCACAAAACCGAAAAAGGCCTGATACGCGTAGACATCAGAAACGAAGATGAGGCGCTTGTTGCTTTTAAAGAAATCACTGCGGGAATGAAGGGTTCCGGAAATGCCGTCCTTGTTCAGGAAATGGTACGGGGAAAAAGAGAACTTGTGGCTGGTCTGACAAGAGATCCCCAGTTCGGTCCGTGCGTCATGTTCGGGCTTGGAGGGATATTTACCGAAGTTTTAAACGACGTCTGTTTTCGGGTGGCCCCCTTGGAAGAATTCGACGCGCTGGAAATGATGCGTGAAATCAAGGGGCATAAAATATTGGGTGCTGTCCGCGGAATGGAAGCCGTGGATATGACCTTGCTCGCGGATATTCTGGTTGCCATCGGAAAGATCGGCATGGAAAATGAAAAGATTGCAGAGATCGATATCAATCCGCTGATCATAACAGGGAACAAACCCGTTGCGGTGGATGCCCTGATTGTACTGGGTTCATCCCGGGCGTAAAAAAAAGGCCATTTGCAGAGGAGTACCGTAGATGACGAAAATTCCAGTTTCACACCATCCCGGTCGCCATTGTGCCAGTACCGGCCTGTGCAATCTGGCCGATTTTCATGGCATCGGGTGGACTGAATCGATGTGTTTCGGGTTGGGGGCCGGTCTGGGAATTTGGTATGTCAGCTTTCCCGGAATCTCTCCGAGCCGCATGGTACACGTTCGAAGTCTTGATATTGAAGCCAGTTTTTTTAATCGGATTGGACAGCCCTTCGCGTGGGAACAATTCAAAACTCCTGAAGAGAGCGAGCAGGTTTTATGCGACAAGCTTGATTTAGGGGCGCCTGTAATCCTTCAGACAGACATATATCATCTTCCCTATTATGATTCAAATACCCACTATCCCGGCCACGTGATTACCGTATGGGGATACGACAGGGATAATAAAGTGTTTTTTGTGACAGATACAGAGCGTGAAGCTGTATTGCAGGTGCCGTTTGAGAAAATGCAAAAGGCCCGTTTTTCCGCTGACGGTCTTTTAAATATTCAAGGGAATCTATTTGCGCCGCAAAGTCTGTCTAAGCCTGAAAGTATGCCTCTTATTATTATTCATGCTGTTAAGGAAAACAGCAGGGTCATAATCGAAGGCTATGATGGAATAAGCGAAGCGAATGATATTGTGGGGGGACTCTGTGCCCTTGAAAAGTGGGAGATGGAGATCCTTAACTGGAAGAATCTTAAAGATTGGCGATGGGCAGCCCGTTTTACATACCAAGCAACCGAAAAGCGGGGAACCGGAGGCGGTGCTTTCAGGTTGCTGTATGCCGATTTCCTCAATGGAGCCGCTGAATATGTGCCTGAAATTCTATCGCGCGGTCTGCCGCAGCAGATGCGGGAAGTCGGTTTGGCATGGCGGGAGCTGGCAGTGGTGCTGAAAAACATATCAGAAAGATCGGTTCCGGATTTCACTGAAGCTTATGACGGTATTCAAAAAGTAAAACACCTTGAGTCTGCCTATCACAAAAATGCATTGACAATGCGTTAGAACGTATTTCAAAATATATAGACATTGATCATCGTTTCTGACACAGGGGAATGTTATGTCCTATAGCATGGCACGAGAATTGCTNNCCTGTCTCTTCAGCAGATCAACTATTAATAAAAAAAACCAAAGGCCGGTTTATGCGCCCTTTGGGTTTTTTATTTTCAGATTCTGATAAAAGAGGAGGTGCGGCGATATTCGGCGTTGAGATTGCTTCGGCAGAAACGATCTCGGAGCGGTAGTTATGGGAAGGCTTTGTGGGGCAACGATAATGTTTGCCGGATGAACCTTTGCGTCAATGCTCAGGACGCCATGCCGGATGGCGGAAACCTGACCATCGAAGTGCGGAAATTGTCGCCTCGGAAAGATCATTTCAATCTGAAAAAGACATTCACGGCTCGGAAACAATACTGGTGGTCGAAGACAATGAAACGGTGCGCGAGGCCCTGTGTTCATGATTTCATCGTCGGACGCATCCAAATGGTTGTCAATGCCGCAGTTACTGAAGGCCGCACGATGATAGGACAACCGTAGTACAGGAATGAACGCCTGCAGCGACGGCACTGTTCATCAGGGAAGCGATGAGTTCTTTTATCGCAAAGGATGGGAGCGCCATTCCGACTCCCTCACAGACCGGGAAAACGGAGCAAGACAATCCTCTGGCCAGAATCAGATTGTTGTTCCCGTTCCGGCTCCGCTAAAAAAAATCCGTAGTGCCTAAAACCGTTTCAATGTCATATTAACATACCGATATCGCTAAAAANNACTTACTATGTCCGTGGTGTCGGGCTATTATTCTTGATTGCTGTTTTTGACTATCTCTTGCGCACGATCAAACTGCCGATGGAGTATCCGGCCCCGAAAGAGCAGATCACGCCGATGTCGCCGCTGGCAAGGTCCTGGTTGTAGATGTGAAAGGCGATGATCGAACCTGCGGATGCCGTGTTTGCATACCGGTCCAGCACGATGGGCGCCAAATCCATGCCGGCTTCTCTTCCAATCAGCCTGTTCGAGATCAGGGCGTTCATGTTGATATTGGCCTGGTGCAACCAGAAGCGCCTGATTTCCGGAACGGTCAACCCCAGACTTTCCAGATGACACCGGAGATGCTGTTCCGCCATGGGGCAGACTTCTTTGTAAACCTTGCGGCCGTTTTGATGGAAAAGCTTGTCCGAACTGAAGGGATCCACGTCGCTGGCGCGGCTGAGTATCCCGAAATTGGATCTGACGTTGCTGGAAAACTGGGTCATCGCCTTAGTGCTGAGAATATCGTAGCTGTGAAGCGACGTGCAGGTGTCGGCCCGCTCAACAATGGTTGCGGTGGAGACATCGCCAAAAATAAAGTGGCTGTCGCGGTTGCAATAGTCAACCTGGGGGGAAAACAGCTCCGGGTTGATCAGCAGTACGCAGCGCGCGGTGCCAGCGGCCACCATCTCATAACCCCGCTGCAGGGCAAAAGTGGCTGACGAGCAGGCCACCAGCATGTCAAAGCCAAAGCCCTTTATGCCCAACTCGTTTTGCACTTCGATTGCAATGGCGGGGTAGGCGCGTTGGGTGGAAGCGCAAGAGACGATGACCGCATCGATGTCGACGGCGGTTTTATTGGCGGCCTTCATGGCGTCCAGGGCGGCATGAAGCGCGATCTGCGCCTGATCGGAAAGCGAATCTTCCGGACGCTCGGGTATGGCGGGACGCATCCGCTCAATGTCCAGAATGCCCTCTTTGACGTAAACATAACGTTGCTTGATGCCGGAGACCTTGAGGATAAATTCAACCGAAGATTTTTGCATGGCCTCAAGATCACCGGCCTGAATTGCAGCAGCATGTTCCGTATTGTACTTGTCGGTCCATGCATTATAAGACGTTACAATCTCTTCGTTGGTGATGATGTGTTCCGGAGTCCAAAGGCCCGTACCGCTGATAACAACGGTGNNCAGTCTGCTCAGTCAAACCGAACAACTCTGTACGCTTCAGTTTGATGTCGGTTTGCTCCTCATTCAAATTTAATGATGTTTGTGGTTCCAAGCTGATCCTGCGCCTGATGTTCCGCGTCTTTTCCCACAGTTCAAGGCCCGACACCCAGGCCCTCCATTTTTCGACCTCCAGCGATACGTAATTGTTGAAAACATACAGTTCGCTCGGCCATGCATAAGGTATGGCCAAGCGCCGGGCCACTTTCGCCACGGGCATCGTTTCCCCCTCGCAGGTCATCTGTCCCCGTGCCCCAGCAACCATAAAATGGAACCTGTTCAGTATATTGACCTCGCTTGCCCCCGCGTCCATGTCGAGAGAAAGCAGATTCAAATGAGGATACATCTCCTTGAGCTTCTTTTCCATGCCCCGCCCGGTAATGTGGTTGGCAATGCAGCCGAACGGCTGCAGGCAGACGATGTCGCCGACACCTTCCTTGAGCATGGCGATCATTTCGGCCGTCAGGAGCCATCCTTCGCCAAACCGGTTGGCCAGACTGACCACCTCACCGGTGATTTCCGAGAGTTCTCTCAGATCATGAGACTTTCGGTAAAACCGGAATTCACGCATGACACGCTCGATTTGTCCAAGGTAGTATCCGGAGTAAATCTCCAGCAGCATAAACTTGATGCGGTCCACGAAAGAACGTTTGAAAATCGCCTTCCAGTCGTAGGTTTCATTGATGAAGCGCTGAGCGAAAAAACTCTGTAAGGCAGGAAGAATCACTTCCACCCCCTGGCCGGACAGCCAGTCGATGATATTCCCATTAGAAAAGAAATTGTATTTGACAAAAATTTCGCCCACGATGCCGATTCTGGGGACGGGTTCGCGGCGGATCTCAACCTTGTTGAAGTCCGCAACAGCCTTTCCGAGAAGATTGAGAAGGTAATGATAATCGGCGTTTTCAATGCCTGTCTCCATTTCGGAGAGATATTTGCCGTGCAGGCTCCTGGCGGTTCCCGGCGTCTTTTCCCTGGCCACCGTGGACAGGTACATCCGGGCCAGTGGATCAGCGAATATAACACCCAGGGCCAGCCGTTTGACCAGACCCTTGTCATCGATTTCAAATCCGGGCTGGGAATCGCTCCCATCACCGGATAAAGTGATTACGGAAACATTATCCAGACCGACGGCAGCCAGCCCCTTCCTGACGAGAGAGACGTAAGAGGATGCCCGGCATTGACCGCCGGTCTGGGTCAGAATAACCGCGGTATTTTCAGGATCGTAGCGGCCTGACTGGAAAGCCTTGATAATGTCGCCGGCAACCAGGATGGAAGGGTAGCACATGTCGTTGTTGATGGTTTTAAGGCCAAGTTCAACCGAGACACCATCCTGGAGCGGTAGTACCTCCACCCGGTAGCCAAGGGGTCTGAAGGCGGAAGGAATCAGGGGTGAATAGAAGGGCGAGAAAAAAGGGGTGATCAGCGTTTTCTTGCTGTATTTGTCCATAACCAACCGGTTTGTTTTCTTCCTGCCGGGCACTGGCGCCCGCGTGTTGTCTTTACTTTCTTTCACCGCCTCCAGCATCGAGCGCAGTCTGATCTTAACCGCCCCCAGGTTGGCGATTTCATCCATCTTGATCAGGGTATGAATTTTGCCGCTGCTCCGAATGATCTCCCTGGCCTCATCGGCGGAGACGGCGTCCGGCCCGCAGCCAAAGGAGGTAATATGCACCAATTGGGTATCAGGATTTTCAGTTACCCATTTGGCTGCGGCATAAAGTCTGTTGGTATAGCTCCACTGGGTCAGGACATTGATATCTTCCAGGGAGACGGAATCCGTATTCAAGGGAACAGCCGTTTCACTGATAACATCCACGCCCAGTTCCGCCAAAAGATTGGGGATGCCATGGTTGATAAGCGGGTCCAGATGATAGGGCCGGCCGGCAAGCACAACGACTGTCCGTCCCTGTTTCTCCGCCCCGGCTATTAGTGATTTCGCAAGCGCTTTAAGTTTTTCCTTATAATCTTTTTGCGCCGCCGCTCCTTTTTCCACACCCATGGACACCGTCCGGTAATCTATTCCAAACCGCCTGAAAAAGAGAGAAAGCTGTTTTTTTAAGAGCTTTAAATCCTTAAAGCTGATAGCCGGGTTATCCAGGGAAATGCCGAATTTTCGCTCAGGGTTGACAGCGCTTTTTATCAGGTCGGGATATCCGGTAACCACCGGGCAATTATAGGTGTTCAGGGCATCTTCGTATTCCTCTTGTTCGTAGACCACCATGGGATAAAATATTCTGTCCACTTTTTTCTCAGCAAGGTCGAAAATGTGGCCATGGACAAGTTTGGCGGGAAAACAGATGTTTTCCGACATGACGGTGGAAGCGCCCTTTTCGTAAAGTTTCAGGTTGGAAGGAGAAGATAAAACCACCTTAAACCCGCATGTGGTCAAAAAAGCAGCCCAGAAGGGAAAGTTTTCATACATGTTCAGGCAGCGGGGAATGCCGTAGGTGAGAACCGGCTCTCTTTCGGGTTCCATGTTCCGGTCGAACAAGAGCTTGGTCTGCTCATCGAGCAGATTTTCCCCTTTACGTATTATATCGGTATCATTACTGAAATGCCGTTCGCAACGGTTCCCCGTATAAAAACTGTTCTTGTTCCCGAATGTAAGTTTCAGAACAGCGCACCTGTTCTCGCAGCCGCCGCAGCGAATCTCCTTTTGGGAATAATCAGTTCCCGTCTCCAGATTCTCAAGGGTAACAAAGGCGGTTGATGCCCCCTGTATGGCGCGATGATTTGAAAGGGCTGTCAGGGCCGCGCCGTAGGCGCCCATCAACTCGGCGATATCCGGTCTGACAACCTTCTTGTTCAGTAAAAGCTCTGCCGCGCGCAACACGGCCGGATTGCGAAATGTCCCGCCCTGAACAACGATTTTGTCTCCCAGAAGGGCCGTATCCTTCAACTTGAGCACCTTGAATAAGGCGTTTTTAATGACCGAGTAAGCCAGTCCGGCTGAAATATCGGAGATGGTCGCGTCCTCCCGGAGCGCCTGTTTGACTTTTGAGTTCATAAAAACGGTGCAGCGGGTTCCCAGATCAAAGGGGGAATTTTTCTCACATGCGATTTCGGCAAATTCCTGAACACCATATCCCAGCGAACGGGCAAAAGTCTCAATAAAGGAACCGCATCCCGATGAGCAGGCCTCATTGACCTGAATTTCCGCCACGGCGCGATCACCAATGTAGATCGCCTTCATATCCTGCCCGC
>DFZJ01000218.1 GCA_002382045.1 Syntrophaceae bacterium UBA4059 | reverse complement strand
GCCATTTTCACGGTTTTTAGCTTTGGTTTTTCTTCCTCAATACCCTCCAGGCTGTTGTGAATTTCATGCGTCGCTTTGGCCAGCAGGAACAATCCCCCGCCGATCAGAATGATGTCGCGACCGGAAATGTCCTGCCCGAAAATGGAAAACCAGGGCTGCGTCAAATTGGCCACCCAGACGATAGAAAACAGGAGCGCCAGGCGGGAGAGCATGGCCAGCCCCAATCCTAAATTTCTGGCAAGATTTCTTTTGGCAGCGGGCAGACGGCCCACCAGTATGGAAATAAAAATGATATTGTCGATGCCCAGGACGATCTCCAGGGCGGTCAGGGTTCCGAGAGCAATCCAGGGTTCAGGACTGGCAATCCAGGTAAACATCATGTGTCTCCTTTCCGATTGGACGATTTCTTTGCCGGATTTGTTTAAATCCGGAAAAGTCCACGAAAATCGCGGCAACAATAGCCTATTTTTATCCTGTTTTCAATTCAAAGATATCATCGCAAACTTGGCCGGAAGGGTATGAATTTTTCTTGTATGAATCAGGTTATCTTCAATTGAATGTTCTTTTCTTGAATGTTCTTTTCTTGAATGTTCTTTTCTTGAATGTTCTTTTCTCGTTCTTTTCTTTGACAAACGGGCAATAACTGTCTATATTATAGCCAAATAAAACGAAGGGGGCGTAACGGTTTCGACGGGGACATTTGAAGTTGTAGAAGCGTGCCGAGGTTCCTACAGGCCTCGTTAAACAGGTAGGAAACATATAATCGCAGAAAACTACGATTACGCTTTAGCAGCTTAGGCTGCTAACGTCGAACCTGGTTCTCCTGTTGACTGGGGGAGACGTCATTTAGACAGGATAGCCAAACTTCATGCCTGGAGGAGGGCGGCGAAAACTTACAGGATAGCGCGGGGCGATCCGGCCTTAGGGAGCAAACCAGCGTGAAGGTTCTAAAACGAAGGCTACGCACGTAGAAGCTCCAGCGGAAGGTTTTCGGACGCGGGTTCAATTCCCGCCGCCTCCACCAAAAATACTAATTAATTTCGATTACTTAGTATTTTTTGCCCTTCAAAAAGCGTTACCAGTTTCTTACCAGTTTCATTAATCGGTATTACTTTGGCACTTTTGCGGTAAATTGACAAAATGTCGTCATCTTCGGCCTGTCCAAGGTATCGCTCAAAGGCTTTATTTGTCTTGCTCATTGCCGCCTCTTTGATCTGCTCAGGGGAATAGTGTTTTCTCAATGCTCGAACAGTCGAATGTCTTGTGCCGCCATCAAGATCAATGCCTTCAATATTCAAATTCGCACAAGCACGTTTCCACCATTTATAGAAATACTTTTCACCATATGCCTGATCTTTTTTTGTGCCTTGAAGTCCTCCATCATGACGGAAAAAAGGCATGGTAGGAAACGAAAAAGTGAAGGTCTTTAATAAGACAACATCCGGCTCCGACGAGGTCAGGTTTGGCCCATTCTCGCCGGAACCGATAATATTTATTTTGAATTGGGCAATCAGTTACTTTTATGTGGTATGTAAAATAATGGTGCATCTGGTTGATAGTTGACTGAAAGGGAGCATCCGGCATTTATAAGTAACATGCAAGGTTTCAAACGATACTCATCAACATCGTTTTCTTTGCATTCCTCACAAGAAAGAGTAATATTGCCGCCGAAAATCAGGGAATACCAAGCAAGTATATTAATTGTTACGCTAGGAACAACAAAATATGATTTGATTCCTTTTTTCATGGTATGATATAATGGAATACCTTTGAAGGAGGTTAATTATGGGAAAAACAAAAATAGCAATTACATTGGACTCCGAATACATTGGCGAATTGGATAGGCTAGTCGAAGAGAATTATTTTCAAAATCGCAGCCAAGCCATCTGTGAATCTGTGCGTGAAAAACTTGCCCGAATGAAGCGCAGCCGCTTATCTATGGAATGTGCAAAACTCGATCCGAAATTTGAAAAAGCAATGGCGGAAGAAGGATTAGCTGAGGATGTGAGCCAATGGCCAGAATATTGAGAGGTGAAATCCGTTGGGCGGATTTGAATCCCGTGCGAGGTCATGAACAGGCAGGCTTGCGCCCTGTGCTCATTCTGAGTCATGACATTTTTAATGAAAATTCAGGCACAGTTATAGCTGCGGCTATTACAAGCCAACCGCAAAAAGCAGGATTTCCTTTAACCCTTGAATTGAAGTCTTCAAATTTGCCGAAGAAATCATGGCTTAAAATCAGTCAAATCCGAACACTTTCTGTTGAGAGAATTGGCAAAGTCATAGCTAAGGCATCACTAGAAGAGTTGAATCAAGCTATTGAAGGGTTGAATGAAATAATTGCGTAACCAGTCGCTACACCGGATCGCGGCCCACTGGGCCGCTCCGGCTCAGCTTTTCGTNNCGGGAACGCCCGGCTGAGCCGGGCGTTGTGCATGAATATGTCCATACGTATACCCATACAAATATATTGCATTATATGCAAGAATCTGGCATAGTAAACTCATGAAAAAAGCAACCTTTGAATGAGATGAGGCAAAGAATAAAGAAAATCAATCAAAGCATGGCGTTTCTTTTTCAATTGCCCAGCAGGCGTTTCTTGATCCTCATCGTGTTATTGCGGAAGACATTACCCATAGCAATGAAGAAAATCGGTATTATTGCATGGGGTGTGTCGGTGAAGGTATCGTAACGGTCAGGTTTACGTACCGNNCAAAACAAAATATACTGAAGAACCTATGGGACATTTGAGAGTCGTTAAAGACTTTCTCCCGCCCCCGGATAAGTTAGTGCTGAAAGAAGATAACGTGAAAGTGACCATTTCCTTGAAGAAATCCAGCATATCCTTCTTCAAAGAACAGGCAAAAACGCAAAAGACTTCATATCAGAGAATGATAAGAGAAGTAATAGATTGGTATGCCACACATTATCAAAAGAGCGCATAACCGGCGCTACAGCCGATCCCCGCTGGGCTGCTCCGGCTGAGCTTTTCGTTGCATATTTCAATTGGGAAGAAACATATTACTTGATATAACGATATTGCAACATTGTAGGTGCAAGTGTTAAAAAACATCATTTGGTAGTGAATGTGGCCGGGGTCAGGCTGCTCTTGTTTTAACATGCGATTCAATATCGGCCCAAGTCATGCGCTTTGCAATACGCAGATCGTAATCCGTTTGAAGGTTAAGCCAAGTCTCAGGAGATACGCCAAAATATTTTCCAAGGCGCAATGCGGTATCGGCAGTAATGGCACGTTTACCGTTAACGATATCGCTAATCCGCCCCGGAGGAACGTCAATATCCCTGGCCAATTGATTGATGCTTAAGCCAAGAGGTTTCAAAAACTCTTCTGACAGTATTTCTCCAGGCACAATTATGTCGAGTAATTCCTTTTTTTTATTCATCTTAGACTCCTCAATGGTAATCTATAATTTCTACATCCAAGGCGTTTCCATCTTTCCATTTAAAGCAGATACGCCACTGATCATTTATACAAATACTGTGGTGCCCCTTGCGGTCGCCTTTTAGGGATTCTAATTTATTACCAGGCGGCACTAATAAGTCTTGCAGGCTACGCACACTATTTAAATATAAAAGTTTGCGCCTGGCTTGCCGTTCAATAACTTGAAAACGGCGAACATTAACTTCATTAAACAACTCTTCTGTTTCTTTACAGGCAAACGACTTAATCATGATTAATTCTGTATCACGTATTACGTAATAGGTAAAGAATAAAAAACAATTATGTGTACAGTTATCAGGGACAGCTTTATGCCGTCGAGGTCAAATCCGGCGGTCGTAAATTATCCCGGGGCTTCAATGTCTTTTTGAAAAAGTATCCGAAAGCTTGTCCCGTCATCATCATGCCGGACGGATAGAGGGGCGGCGCAAGTCCAGAAAAGAGGTTAGGGAAGAATCATTGAACAGGCCATAAGCAGCAATGCGTAAGAGGTGGAAAACGCTTAACCGTGCAAAGTTGCGGTAATGGCGAACAGTCTTGACACTTCCCAATAATGGTATAGGATGAAACCCAATGAATTGGACAATAACGCTTGTCCGGAAGGTTGAGCGGCAGCTTGGAACATTGCCCAAAGGGGTTTTGCAAACCCTCAAGTATCTGGTGAAGGAAATCCAAGTCCTTGGCCCAATTCGCAGCAACTGGCCGAATTATGGATTGCTGGCCGGTGAACGGTATCATTGCCATATCAAGAAGGGACGGCCAACTTACGTTGTGGTTTGGAAAATCGTCAACAAAAAGGAAAGACACTTCGAGGGGATTTATGTTGGGACACACGAAAGAGCGCCATGCCAAAAACATTGAACTTCATCTGATAGGTCCCGCGAATAAAAAAGACAAGGCGATGGAAACCCTTGTTTCCCTTGGGTTCACGGAAGTATTGGATTCAATTCCCTGGCGTGAGGCATTTCCCGAAGCATCCGATCAGAAACTTATCGGCGGTATTCTTGCTGGTGCGAGAAACAAGGCGGGAATGACGCAGAAGCAGCTTGCCGATCTGACGGGTGTGCATCAAAGGCATTTAAGCGAAATGGAACACGGCAAGCGCGCCATTGGCAAGAAAAACGCAAAGCTCTTTGCCGAAGCCTTGAATACGGATTACCGGGTTTTTCTATAACCGGATATGGCAATGCTTTTGAGGAAGGGACAGGATGAAAGACATTCTCAGGAAAATTGATTCGATAAAAACGAAGATTGACACTCACCGGCCACTGGACGCGCACATGGTCAAACAGCTTAAAGAATATTTCCGAATCGGCATGACCTATTCCAGCAATGCCCTTGAAGGCAATTCCTTGACCGAAACGGAAACAAAGATCGTCATTGAAGATGGAATTACCATAGGCGGCAAGCCGATCAAAGATCATCTGGAAGCTTTGGGACATTCAGAAGCCTATGATTTGCTTTTCCGGCTGGCGAAGCATCATGACATTTCAGAAGCGAATATCAAAGAACTGCATCGGCTGTTTTATTATCGGATTGATGAAGATCAGGCCGGGAAATACCGGAAACTAAAAGTCATCATCACCGGCACAATCTTCATCCCCCCCGCGCCCGAACAGATACCGGACTTGATGAGGTCATTTGCTGCCGGAATACCCGATGACAGGTCAAAGCATCACCCGGTTGAATATGCGGCAATCCTTCATCGAAAACTTGTGACGCTTCATCCCTTCATTGACGGAAATGGACGGGCGGCGCGTCTATTGATGAACCTTGCCTTGTTACAGTCAGGCTATCCGGTGGCCATTATTTCCCCGCTCTTGCGGCGCGAATATCTGGACACCTTAAACAAAATTCATAAGGGCGATAATAAACCATTCGACAAGCTCATTGCCTGTGTCTGCTGCGAATCAGCAAAAGAATACTTAAGGCTTCTGGAAGGATAAGTTTTCATAACCGAGAATAGGGAGCAAACCCGATAAGCGGCATGCGTATTCAAGGAAATCATTAAAGAAGGCTTCCGCAAGGAAGCAAAGGGGCATATGATCCGGATTGTTTTTCAAAATCTCAAACATTGATTTTGTGGCCGCCGACAATTGCTTGTCGTCACGTACAAGCNNTGCTTTCGATTTTCATTCGGCCTGTTCCCTGTGTCATTTCCCTGTGACCTTTCCCCTACAGAACCAGCTCTTCAATAAAGGCGACGAGCTGGTTGACGTTCCGGCAGGGGCGGACTTCGTGGCAGTGATGCGTATAGGCCATGATCTCGCTGTCTCCCGTGCCCCAGAGGTTTTCCGGCTCGGGGTTGAGCCAGATCACCCGGCGGCAGCGGTCCCGCATTTGCCCCAGAATGGCATCCTCCGCGTGCATGTAGTTGGAGCGGGCGTCGCCGACGATGATGAGCGTTGTCTTTTTGGTCAGAAGATCCATGTAGTCTCTTTTAAAGTGACGCAGGGTTTCGCCGTAATCCGTCGGCGCATCATAATGAATGTCAGACGCTTCCATGATGATGCGGATGGCCTCGGAAATTTCGTGCTCTTCAAAGATGGGGGTGACGTCCGTCAACTGGTCGATAAAAACAAAACTGTTCACTTTATCAAAACAATCCTGAAGGGAAAAAAGAAGGTTGAGCATGAAGCGGGCCGCCGCCCAGACGGAGCCGGAAACATCGCACAGTGTCACAATCCGGCTTTTGCGCAACATTTTCCGGCGATACTGGATGTCAATGGGAACGCCGTTATATTTGGCTGATGCCCGGAGTGTTTTTTTTACGTCCAGGTTTCCCCTGTCCCGCACGGCAAAACGGCGGCTGACGATGTTCTTCAATTTACGCACCAGTTTGTCGACGGCCTCCCGCATTTCTTCCACTTCCTCATGCGTAAAAGACGAAAAGGATTTTTCTCCCAGATCCTTCATCCGCTGTTCATAGGTTTTGACTTTGCGGGTGCCTTGATCGCCGGGGCGCGGCTCATACATTAAAATGGATCGTGCGGCATTCAGCCGCTCATCAAAATGAGCTTGCAGGTTCCGGAGGGTTTGCGGTCCGACTTTAAAATAATTATCCTCGATGAGCCGGGAGGCCGCTTTTGAGGCGGCGGTAATTTGCATTAATACATTAAAGCGGCTGGCCAGCGGTCCGAAATTGAACCGGACAGGCGACGGCTGATCATCCTGTTCCATTTGAATCCGGCGCATTTCCGCGAGCAGGGGCATGGGGTTTCCGGCCATAAAGTCCAGCACGGTATCGTAAACGGGATTATCATGGGGCTTTTGTTTGAGCAGCTCTGCCGCCTTTCTGATTTGATCGGTCCATTGGGCGGCTTGTTCCATGTCGCCCATGTCCACGCGCATTTCATGAAAGAAGAGATGGTAGAGGCGGTCAAAATGCTGCAAATCCCGCAGGCTCTTGGCATAGTTGGCGCGAAGGAGCGACTGGAATTGCAGCTCGTCGGTCGGGTCGATCAGCTTCAGTTGCTGGAGACTGTCGAGAACCTCCGACGTGGAGATGCGCAGTCCCGCCGCCCGGCAGCAGGATGCAAATTGCTGAATCAGTTTGACCATAGATCACCTGTCAAGTGACAACCCGATTCATGTTCTTACGCACTTTTTCCATATCGATCTGATATTTGCAGATGACGTTGAGTGTTTCGGAAACCACTTCGGGCGAGAGCTCATGGATTTGCAGCGCCAGAAGCGATTGCGCCCAGTCGAGTGTTTCTGAAATGCTGGGGCTTTTTTTCAGATCCAGTGTGCGGATTTTGCGGATAGCATCCACCAGAACGGCGCAAAGGCTTTCCTCAATGTCCGGAATTTTCAGGCGGACAATGGCGATCTCCGTGTCGCGCGCCGGATAATCAATATACAGATGAACGCAGCGGCGTTTAAGCGCGTCGCTCATATCCCGGTAGTTGTTGGAAGTCAGCAGAACGAACGGAATCTTGATAGCTTTGCGTGTTCCCAACTCGGGGATGGAAACCTGAAAATCGGAAAGCAGTTCCAGAAGAAAGGCTTCAAATTCCGGATCGGACTTGTCCACTTCGTCGAGCAGCAGCACAACGGGTTTTTCCGAGCTGATGGCCTGCAGGAGCGGACGCGGCTGGATGAAGCGGTCGGAAAAAAAAGCGTCTTCCTGGGCCGCAATCTGGTCGACTGCCTGGGCGAGCGTTGCCGTGGAGCTGATAATGTCGTTGATTCTATCCTTCACCATCTGCGTGTAAAGCAGTTGCTTGGCGTATTCCCATTCATAAAGGGCTTTGGCTTCGTCCAGGCCTTCGTAACATTGGAGGCGAATCAATTCGCGATCCAGGCTGCGGGCGACCGCTTTGGCCAGTTCCGTTTTGCCGACACCTGCCGGTCCTTCAATCAAAACGGGTTTCTGCGTTGCCTGGGCCAGGAAAATCACGGTGGCTATTTCCCGTGAAGGGATGTAGCCTGCCTGCTCCAGTCTTTCTTGAACATCATTCACACTTTTATATGCCATAAAAACACAACCCTTTCTGAAAGGATGCATATACCAATCACCCCCTCCGGTCAAGCTCAAGGACAAAAGACGGGGCATTCCGATAGATTCATCTTTCGTTTTGACGGCCATTGCGTGAAAGAACGTTTGACTTCATAAAAAACAACATGTTACTAATAGAAAACAGTTTGAAAACCCGCTTGATAACAATGATGCTCTGAATTTTGCAAGGAGACCAAAGATGACGTGGGATGCTGTCATGAATATTTTTCAGAGCGTCACCACCTTGGCGGTTTTTTTGCCCACAACCCGAAAATGGCTGTTGCCAGAATCGTTCTGATTGGGCTGGGGCTTTTTAGAAATTCCGGTCTTGAAATGCGGTCTGAATTCTGTTTAATCTAGGATAAAGGGTTATGCCATATGACAACGGAATCAAAACCGGTCGAGCAGAAGAATCGATGGGTTTCATCGGCACTGAAAGTCAATCTGGAAAGAACGGCGGCGGATGTCCGGATTCCCGGCCAGTACGCGCCGCTTTTGCAGATCGTCAAGGACCACTATGGTCTGCAGAAAAAAACGCGCGAGCTTTTGACGGAACTTAATCATCCTTATGTCAACTGGGACTATGTCCTGAAAGAACTCAAGTCCATCTCCATTGGCGATTTTCATATTTATAACAATCATCCCGAGGGATTGGCCGCTTTATCCATTCTCCTGACGATTTACTTTGATGTCCTGAAATCAGCCGCGTCCGAAGACGTGAAAGACAGCGCCATTCATTATCTGTTTGATTACGCGGATGCGATTATCATGCAGAGCAATGAATTTCTGGAAAGAAATCTGTCGCTGTTTCCGGGCTTGATCACCTCTTTTATGACGATTGCCGACGGGGAATCGGCGCTGTTCAAGAAAAGCTCATCCTATCTGAAGAGAATTATCCGGGTGGCCCAGGAAAAGAAGGTGAATATCTCCTCCCCGGACTTTGACGCTCTGCTCTACAGGATGTTTCGGGCGACGTACGTCTTCTGGCTCGGCCAGCCCGATCCCGCCTTGTGGCTTATTGCCGAGCGCAAGGCCGACGCGCCGCTGGACGAGAATACCTATCTGGAATTAATCCAGCCGCTCAGTCATCACCGTTTCCGCAAACTGATCATGGAACTCGAAGCGCTTCGCCCGCGGGAAGGCGAGAAGGCGGGGGCGCGTATCGGGGACTTTCTGGCTCTGCCGGATTATTTCCAGATCATCGACGGCTACCTGCATGTGGCGGACGCGCTGGAGAAATCCGAAGCCTATCATAGTCGTCACCTGGTTAAACTGGATTTTCTCTTCGGCGTCATGTCTGCTCCGGGCTTGAGGGATATCCATGTCAGCGCCATGCGGGAAATCAATTATTCGTTGAAGCTTGTTTTTCAGGAAGAAAAAAAGGAAAATCTGGATGACTTTGTCCGCAGGATTTTCGGTTTTCTGAAAAAAAACACGGCGCGAAATGAATTCCGCGGCGCGAGCATCGACTGTATTGTGACGGCGGCCCGGGAGGTTTTCGCGCAAAACGCGCACCCGCTGGTGGAAACATTCATTGACGAGCTGATTGCCTACGGATTTGAGTATCCCGAAATTCAGGGTTCGACCGCTGACTGGCAGGTGCAGGTCAATCCCGAACATATTCGAACCATCCGCGCCTGGCTGGAGATTATCGCCATGAAGCCGCGCTGGACGAAAAAATTAATTTCCGCCCTGATTATTAATTTAAAGCTGGGCGGGATTTTTATTCGCGATACCGATCTGATCCATCGTGAAATTTCCAGGCTGCTGAATACGGATATCGCGCCGGCCTATAACCTGATCAAACAGCTCCTGCGTCTCTTCCCCGTGTATTTCAGTGAAATCGGGGCGGAAGGCGAGCTTCGGGACATCACCACCCGGGTGGATGAATTGTCGTTTCGCAATGACCGGTTAGTGGATTTTTTCCGCAAGCAATCTCATGTGGAGAGCAACAGTCTGCTGGTCGAGTTTACCGAAGATATTTTCCGCTACTGGTTTTCCGGCGATAAGCAATACCTCCGCAAACATATTCCGGATGAAGTGTTTGATCAGGTGACCCCTTCCGGGAAGTATTTCGACGGGATGCACCAGGCGTTTGTCCAACTGCTGACGAAGGGGAACAAGGACCCCCGCAAGTTTCTGGAATGGGAAAAGGCAAGAATTGCCAGGGAGATTCAGCAGATCAGGGATATTTCTGAAGTGGATCAGGAACGGGTGTCGCTGATGATTCGTATTTATCAGCTGATCCATAAAAAATATTATCCTCAGTATTTTGATTTGCTCAAAGACCTGGAATCCGTCAATGCTTTTGCCCGTCAGGACCTCCTGTCTTTGAAACGGGCGCTGGCCTCGAAAAACTATTACAGGAGCCTGACGGTTATCCTGAAATTTCTATCCATCCTGAAGGCCAGAATTCTTTCCGGAAAGAAAACCCCGTCGTTTGAAAATATCTATCATAAGCGGCATATTGCCGCGGGCATTCCATCCATGTACGGAACCTATCATGAGGAGAAATTCGACGCGCTGGGGCTCACGCTCCGGCTGGAAGCCCTGGGCGGCATGCTGTTTGAAGAACTGATCAAATCACTGAACCTGAAATTCATCACCAAGCGCACCATCATCAAGATTCATACTTATCTGTGGCGCTATCTTGCCGCGCTGGAGCTGGAAGGTATTTCCACCGAAGGGCTGGTGGCCAGGGTCAAATATATTACGAGCGCGCTGCCCATTAAACAATTTTCCGTGGATCAATACATCGATATTTTCAGGTTTATCTCCAAAAGCATTCAGGATGTCATCCGTGATTATTATATCGACGCTCACAGTGTTAATTTGCCGATCATCGTCCGTCAAATCAGGCCGCTGCCTGATCAGCCGGACCTGGAGGGTGAACCGCGCAAACCCGATGAACTAGTCTATCAGCAATCGGAGAATTTCCTCCGGGGCATGATCTCGTCCGCCTTCGGACTGCAGGTGCTGGATAATTTTGTTCACGCGGTCATCAAAACACTCAATGCGGAACTGGAGAAATTCAAGGACAACAAAAGGATTCTTAATCTGCTGATGGATTATAATCCGGAACTGGCCGTTTCTTCCATTTACGGCAAAAGCACAAGCCTCGACAACCAGATCCTGCTGGGAAACAAAGGTTATTTTCTTAAAAAGATGGTTTCTTTCGGTTTTCCGGTGCCGCCCGGTTTCATCATTACCACGGAAGTGTTCCGGGGCTATGACGCCGTCTATGGTTACAAGTATATCTTCAGCGATCTGGCGGCGCGCGTCAACAAGGAAATCAGGGCGCTGGAAAGGAGGACCGGCCGTAAATTCGGAGACCGCAATAATCCTCTGCTTTTATCGGTTCGCAGCGGCGCCACGGTTTCTCTGCCCGGGATGATGCGCTCTTTTTTAAATGTGGGCATCAATGGATCGATTGCGGAAAGTCTTGGCGCGAAAAAAGATTTTCAATGGGCGGCCTGGGATTCCTACCGCCGTTTTTTGCAGACCTGGGGTATGTTCCAGGGACTGAGCCGCGATTTCTTTGATGCGATTATGGACGGCTTCAAGCAAAAGCATGGCGTGGAAAGAAAAATTCAATTTTCACCCGACCTGATGAAAACCATCGCGCTGGCTTATAAAAAGGGCATTCTCGACAGGGGTATTCCGCTGTCGGATGATCCGATGCGGCAATTGCGCCACGCTATTTTGCATGTTTTTGATTCCTGGTATTCGGAACAGGCCAAAATTTATCGTCACCAGATGCATTTGTCCGATGAATGGGGAACGGCCGTCATCGTGCAGGCGATGGTTTTCGGTAATTTCCATGAGCGTTCCGGGTCGGGCGTGATTTTTACGCGCGACCCCAAAAGCGTTTCATCCGATGTCACGCTTTATGGTGATTTTATTTTCGGTGTTCAGGGGGATGATATTGTTTCGGGCCTGGTGGAAACCTTTCCTGTTTCGGAGCGTCAGCGGATTGCCGAGCATCGCAATACGGGGATTTCCCTGGAAGCCACGTTTCCCGCCATTTATTCCGAACTGGTCAAGATAGCTGAAATCATGATTTACGAAAAAGGCCTGAACCACCAGGAAATTGAATTTACCTTTGAAGGTCCGGGGAAAGATCAGCTGTTCCTGCTGCAAACCCGCGATATGGATCAAACCAAAACAAAAAGTCTGCGGCGTTTTAAAGATACGCCCTCCTTGCAGGCGTCCATGCTGGGCACGGGGGTCGGCGTGAGCGGCGGCGCGCTTTGCGGACGGGCTGTGTATTCCGAAGGCGACATTAAACATTTTCGCAAGACGGAACCTAAAACATCGCTGATTCTTGTGCGCCCCGATACGGTTCCCGACGATGTCGGCGTCCTTCTGCAGGTGGAGGGGCTCCTTACGGCCAAAGGCGGCGCGACCTCTCATGCCGCCGTGACGATTCCGCAGCTCGGCAAAGTCGGCGTGGTGGGTTTAAGTAAATTGAAAGTGTATGAGGCAGACGGTTATGCCGCCCTGGAAGGCCATACCATCAAGACGGGAGATTTTATCTGTATTGACGGCTGGAGCGGCACGCTCTATCTGGGAAAGCATGAGCGGGAGACGGATAAGTATTATTCCATCACCCTCTAAGCATTCAGGGTTCGAAAAAACAAAAATTATTTTTTCTGCGCTTTTTCTTTGCCTTGTACATGGCGAGATCGGCGTGATGGATTAACAGATCTGAATTGTCGCCATGGTCCGGAAAAAGCGCAATGCCGATACTGAATCTGACTTTGACCTTTACGGGTGGCGAACCGATAGATAAGGGTTCTGTGAAATTTTCAAAAAGAAGTTGAATCACGGTCTCAATATGACTTCTTTGCGAGATATCCGTTAAGAGAATTAAAAATTCATCGCCGCCGATTCGGGCGATGGTATCGTTTTCCCGCCGGACAAAATCTCTGAGTTTATTGGCAATTTCAATGAGCAGTTGATCTCCGGTTTTATGACCATAGGCGTCATTGACTTCTTTGAATTCATCCAGGTCAACGAACAGCAGAGCCAGGGGAGTGCTTCTTCTTTTGGCCGAGACAATGGCTTGTTCCAGACGATCCATCATGAGCTTCCGGTTCGGCAATCCGGTTAAAGGATCATTATAAGCCAGTTGCATGACCCGTCCTTCAGTCAGATCGGCAAAATTGCCCAGGATGGCATATTTTTCATTCATGTGAATGAGAGCGACCGAACCCAGAATCCACTTGATGGTTTCCTGCTTTGTCATCACACGAAACATGAAGAAAGATTCCGTCTGTTCGGTCAGCGTGGCCTGAAAGCTTTTTTGCACATGGTCCCGGTCCTCTTCAAAGACAATCTTCAGGGGATCCATCTTTCTCAATTCTCTTGGCGATAAACCTAATATTTCACAGAAAGCTTTATTGGTAAAGATCAGCCTGTTTTTCTGGAGAATGCATATGCCGAAAGGCGACAGATTCAGCATCAGCTCGATGAACTTATTGAGCTCATGAACCTGCTTGGTGGTTGAGCTGAATTGGATCCGCAGATGCTTGTTTTCAGCGACCGTTTTTTTTAACTGTTCCTGAAGGTTTGCTTGAGCGGCTTTAAGTTGTTCCAGTTCCGAAGACACGATCAATCACCTTTCTGGAGATTAAATTCCGGGTTAATGGCCCTGATTGCTTTATGGTATTATACTATATACCAATTTACGCGAATAGAAAAGCAACTGTTGATTCCGGGCCAGGTCAAGTCACAGTCCATCATTCAGAAATGGGCATGAGAATTTCCGGCGGGTCATTTAAAGTCAAAGCTGCAATTTTTTTTGAGGAGACCACAAAACTGATAATTTTGATTAATGATATTGATAAAAAGGCACAGCGATGGCTTTGAATGACTTGGTCCTGAATACCGCCCAAACGTCGTGCAAAAGCATATGCAAACATAGCAGGCATCGCCCTCATCTCATAATCATGTTGAATTTAGCACCAAATCATGGTCAAATCCTCAACGGATGACTAAAATTGGGAAAGGAGATCCTCTTTATGCCGAATGTCAGCGCGGAAATAACCAATTATCAGTATGAGTTCCGGGATATGAATGGAGAAAATGCCGCTTTTCTGTATTTGTTTGACCGACAAAACAAGCTTTTGTGTATGGCCGCTTTTGTCGAAAGAACAGGCCCCCTGCCCGTCCCCAGACAAAGCATCAGCGGCACTGTTTTTCTGAGTTTCCACCGTTCGGATCTCTCTTCCGTCACGGATATGCTACGCAATGAAAAGCCCGTGATGTTCAACTGGTCGGCTGAAAATCGATCGGCGCAAATCACGACCGGCAAAGAACCGGTCGGCGAAGAGGAGGGCAGGCATATCGCATCCCTCTTTGCCCGGAAAAAACCGGCAGCCCGCAAAAGCACGAAGGCCAATTCCAACAGGAGGCGTTAAATGGAAAATGAATTCGGGGAAAAGAAAAAAAGGCGTTGGATTGCATGGCTTGCTGGATTCTTCGTGACGATTACAGCCATGGGTGCGCTTTACATCTGGCTTGCCCTCACCTGGAGTTTTTCCGAAGGCGAGCGGGTCGGCTATGTTCAGAAGCTCTCCAAAACCGGCTGGATTTGCAAGACATGGGAAGGCGAGATGGCTATGGTCACTATGCCTGGCGCCATTCCTGACAAATTTCTGTTCAGCATCCGCAATGACAAGGTGGCGAATCGCATAAACCAGCTTGCCGGCAAACGCGTTGCTCTCATTTACGAACAGCACAAAGGTCTTCCCACAAGCTGCTTCGGAGATACGGAATATTTCATTGTTGATATCCGGCCGGTACAATAAAGAATACTTCTGTTGCCAAACCGTAAATGAGGCTAAAAATGCACATCATTGATCTGTCTGCCACCATTGCAACAAGCCCTGCCGGCACACCGGAATATTCCCGAAGCGAGATCAAATATCAAACCCATGCCGACGGTGCGGCACAGGCTGCCTTGTTGAATGTTCCCGCTCATCTTTTTCGTCATTCCGAAGGATGGGCGACGGAATGTATCACCCGTCTGGAAACCCATGGGACAACGCACGTGGATGCCCCCTGGCATTACAACAGCCTGATCGAAGGAGCGAAGGCGCAGACCATCGACGAACTTCCCCTGGAATGGTTTTTCGGCGACGGCGTGAAGTTGGATTTTCATGCCAAAGAAGACGGCGATGCCGTCACGATTGAAGATCTGGAAAGGGAACTGAAGCGTATTTCCTATACGTTAAAACCTTACGATATTGTGCTGATCTATACCGGCCGGGATGTCTACTATCATTCGCCTGATTATTTTTTTAAAGGCTGCGGTGTCACGGCCGAAGCCACCCGCCGGCTTTACGATGCCGGCATTCGGATGATGGGAATTGATGCCTGGGGCTGGGACATGCCGCTTCATCTGCAGGCCGAAAAAGCCAGGACTGAAAACAAAGAAGGCAGCTTCTGGTCAGCGCATCAAATCGGTGTTCCCTATTCTCACATGGAACGCCTCGTCAATCTTGCCGCGCTCCCGCCCACGGGTTTTCAAGTCGCCTGTTTTCCACTCAAGATTCAGGGAGCAAGCGCCGCACCGGCCCGAGTCGCAGCCATTTTACCGGACTAACGGAATCATTTAGGGTCTTTGACGATATAAAACCGGCTGATCTTTTTATTGAGAAAAGAACACGAGTTTTATTCCTTCTCAAACCCCTGGCTGGAGAATTTCAGTGTGCGGCTGTTCTCTGTGACGGTGCGGACAACCTGGTCCGGGGCGCCTTCGGGTATTTCGGCCTCGATTTCCAGCGTGACGGTGACTTTGGCCTTTAAGAGCCCGGCAAGATGAGAAATGACCTCCTCGGCGATTCTTCCGGCATCGCGTCCGACACGCGCGGCATCGAGCGTTACTGTTCCATGAAAGCGTTTTGGCTGTCCTGCCTTGGGGGTTGTATCCGAGTCTTCCTCCCTCTCCTCTTCCTCTTTTGCTCCTGTCGTTTCCTGGCCGTCGTCCTTTGGCTTTTCGCCGACGGCTTTTGCCTTTTCCGCATCTATTTGCTGCACAGCGATCTCAGGCTTTACAAGAAGTCCCGAAGCATCTGTATCGGCAAGCGATATGCCCTGGCCACCACGCAAACCGCGATAGCGGCCGGCAGCTTCGTCAAAACTATCTGCAAAGGCGAAAGAATCCTGTACCCATGTCAATAATGCCACCCCATCGCGAACGGCCGCAGTCAGTACTGAGGAATCCTTGAGACGCGGCAAGTAAGTATAACGGGCAAAGTCTTCAGCAAGCTGTTTGACAGACACATCGTTACCCCGCCAGAGTGGGATTTTATCCAGCTCCATGCGCAATCGCGTCGCCGCAAAACTGGTGATCAACAATTCTTCGTTTCTCAATTTTTTACCGGCCCGCACAGCCAGAGCGTCCTGACCCGTGACGCGTATCGCCTGCCAGGCCATTGCATCTTGCGGCGTTTTTTGCTCTGGAACCAGCAGCCATTGATAAGTTTCCGGAAGTCGCGCGACCACTGCCGTATCAGCAGCCGTTTTCTGGTTTTCTGCCTGCTTGACCTGCTGCGGATCAAGATTCAATTGCACTTTTTCAGCCACAATGGTTTCCCACGCCAGATATTTGCAGGCTGCCTCTTCCAGATCCTGTAAGCGCGTTTTATCGGCAGCTAAAAAGACCAGCGCATTGCGATAAAGACGCGGCGTCGTTCCCCGTAGCTCAAGAATTGCCTTTGCGGCTGACTGGGCCGCATTGCCGGATTCTTTGCTGTAAGGATAATCAATGCCCAGAACAACCAGACGCGCATCCGTATCATCCGGCACATCCTGACCCGTTCGGGGCAATGGATGGATGCGACTGAAATCGCCTTTGTGCTCCAAGTCTTTACGTAACCTGTTTTCCACTTCTTGTGCTACTTTATCGCGGTCTCGCTTAATTTGCTCGGAACGATCCTCGGCCAGCTTCAAGACAGTCGGCTGCGTTGAATACCAATATCGCGGCCCATCCTGATAAAGATAGG
>DFZJ01000027.1 GCA_002382045.1 Syntrophaceae bacterium UBA4059 | reverse complement strand
TCCTCCTGATTGTCCCTAAAACCATCTTTGCAGCTCAGATCATACAGATGGATGAGCTCGGTCTCGGCACCCTTCGAAGATGCGCCTTCCAACGCTTTTTCAAGCAGTGTTGATGTGTTCCACTTTTTTCTGGGACTTCCGTTGAATGCTATGATCTTCATCCTCAAATCCTTTTATATTGGCGTTGTTGTAAAACTTCGGCATCCTGATGAATATTCAGTTGATCCAGGCAGGCCATTTACAGCACCTGAGCTGTCGGCCGGTACAGGATCTTGTTGATATCCACCCCGTCCGGTTGGCTTATAGCATAACCGCTTCTTAGCCGTGCCGCCGTTCAGCGGTCGACCTGTTTCTGCAGGGAGTCCGGGTAGCGAGCCCCTTGAATAGTGATTTTAGCTATTGCGCTCTCAATTTCGCGCAGGTCCTCAGCTGTCAACTCGACGGAAGTCCCGCCGATGTTCTCCTCCAGGCGGTGGCGCTTAGTAGTGCCGGGAATCGGAACAATCCAGGGCTTTTGTGCAAGAATCCATGCAATCACAATCTGTGCACGGGTTGCCTGCTTACTGGCAGCAATTTCTCCGAGCAAATCAACCAGCACCTGATTGGCCTTACGTGCCTCAGGTGAAAAACGCGGCACGATGTTTCGAAAATCATTTTCGGAAAATTTTGTTTCCTCGTTGATTGCGCCGGTCAGAAAGCCCCTCCCCAGAGGGCTGAAGGGGACAAAGCCAATCCCGAGTTCTTCTAAAGTTGGTAATATATCTTTCTCAGGCTCTCGCCACCAGAGAGAATACTCACTCTGAAGAGCGGTAACCGGTTGAACCTGGTGAGCACGGCGAATTGTTTCAGATCCGGCTTCGGATAATCCAAAATGCTTCACCTTTCCTTCCTGAATCAGGTCGCGTACTGTTCCGGCGACATCTTCAATGGGCACCTGAGGGTCAACACGGTGCTGGTAATACAGATCGATGACGTCTGTCCTCAAACGCTTCAGGCTTGCTTCAGCGACCTGTTTGATATGCTCCGGCCTGCTGTTCAAGATTTGCTGCTTGCCGTCGTCGCCAAAGGTAAAACCGAATTTTGTGGCAATCACGACCTGATCACGAAGCGGCGCAAGGGCCTCACCGACCAATTCCTCGTTGGCGAACGGCCCGTAGACCTCAGCCGTATCAAAGAAGGTCACCCCTCGCTCAACGGCTGCGCGGATCAACGCAATCCCATCTTTTTTGTCCGTGGCCGGGCCGTAGCCATGGCTCAAACCCATGCAACCGAAGCCGATGGCTGAGACTTCCAGATTGCTGCTTCCCAATATGCGCTTTTTCATATGGCGTCTCCATTCTGAGCTCTGTCTCTTTCATGGCCTTTACATTAGCGACATGCACAAAAAAACAGGTAGACCAATCCTGTCGAATCATTGCCTATTCCTCTAAGGTCCGGTAAAAAATCATTGAAGTATTACGATTGGGCAAGTATCATGGGCATGCTATCAAGGCTAAAATAAGGAGGCCAATCAATGAAAATAATGGATAATACGCTGGGTTTCGCCATGAACGGCTTGGCGGAAAGCATTGCCCGTTTAACTGAAAATGGAGAGTTGTGTACAACGGCGGTTCCAGGGTTGTCGCTCTATCGAAAAACAGAGCCCTCCGAGCCGCTCACGGGGATGTACGAACCGAGTGTCTGCTTGATTGCTCAGGGGGCTAAACGGGTATTGCTTGGGGATGACACATACATATACGATGCAAGCCACTATTTATTTTCTGGATTACACTTACCCGTCATTGCGCAGGTAATCGAGGCTGGCCAGGAGAAACCATACCTGGGCCTCAGACTGACTTTTGATTATCGCACCATATCTCATCTAATGGCGGACAGCCAACTCCCCCCACCACGTACACAAAAAACAGACAGAGGCATGGCTACTGGGAAATTGACAGTACCATTACTGAATGCTTTTCAGCGGCTAGTGGACTTGCTTGACCAAAAACAAGACATTCCAATATTGTCGCCTGTCATTCAGCGTGAGATTTTTTATCGATTACTGGTGGGGGAACAGGGGGCTATATTGCGTCAGCTTGTGGTAACGGGCACCCAAAGCCAACAGGTTGCCCGAGCCGTATTGTGGCTAAAAGCAAATTTTTCACAGCCATTACGAGTCGATGAACTGGCTGAAATGGCCCATATGGGTACATCAACCTTTCACCACCATTTTCGCAGGATGACGGCACTTAGCCCGCTTCAGTACCAGAAGCAACTGCGGTTACAAGAAGCGCGGAGAATGATGTTGACAGAACACATTGATGCCGCCTCCGCTGCATTTCAAGTTGGCTACGAAAGCCCATCGCAGTTCAGTCGTGAATACAGCCGCCTATATGGTGCGCCACCGGTACGAGACATCATGACCCTGCGCCAACAGTCGGCAAGTGTGAGCGGGTAAGCACATTCCTCGCCACCAACTACGCTGGACGCCTACGTACAACCGACAATCAGTAATTTCCGGTTAGGTTTTTGCATATAAGCGCCAGTCTTTCTCATAGTCTATCTGATGCAGTTGGTAAATGTCGATATAATCCGTCTTCATCATGCGCAGAGCGTTCCCATCTGCTCAACCTCCCGGGGACATAATGCGATCTTTATGCCTTGCATTGACTCTCAGGTATTAACTTTGTGTCAATGATTCCCTTTTGCCTGATGGTTTTTGACATTAACACATCATCCCGCCATCCACTGTAAGGACCTGACCAGTCACATAATCTGACTCTTCTGAGGCAAAAAATACGAAAGAAGAAACGAGTACTGACGGATCAGCCAGGTGGAAAAGATATTTCCCTTCAGCGCCATGAAATTCAGCCAGGGAATCGGTCATGCGTGTCTTTGCAACCGGCAGGATTGCATTTACCTGGATGTTATATGCTAAAAGCTCTCTGGCAGCATTTTTTGTGAAAGCATAGATCCCACCTTTGGCCGATGCATAGTCAGCTACACCTATGGACCCCCTCACGGCTGCCGGCGCACAAAGGTTTATGATCTTTCCACCTTTTTTATCTTTCATGAAACGCCGTACTGTTTCTGTAGTGCAATAAAAGGTTCCGTACAGATGGGTTTTTATGACTTCATCCCATTGCTGTGGGCTTATTTCAAGAAAAGGTGTGGGGTTTATTATGCCTGCATTATTAACCAATATATCCACACCCCCAAAATTTTTCCCTACTTCCTCCATCATCCTTTCGATTTCGGTGTAATTTCCAACATCAAAAAGCCCGCCATTTACCGTTACCCCTTTGCTTTTGCAGTTCTCCATGACTTCATTAAGCCCTTTTTTATCTTTATGCCCCACAAGATAAAGGTGGGCCCCCTCTGTTGCAAAGCCCTCTGCCACTGCTTTGCCGATACCCTTTGAAGCTCCTGTAATAAGGGCAATTTTGTTTTCTAATCTCATACTTACCCCTCTCATTCTAAAATTTATACATGCACACGGCTGTCCAAAATAACTCCAAGTCCCGATCCGGGACAAGACCAATCAACTCTTGTCGATTCCCTTGGTCACTTCTCTCTTTTCTGGAGTTTTTGCCATATCTCTGTCCCTAGGAAGCTTTCGTCCGCTCCCGCTTCCATCTCCAGAAAAAGGGAATAAGGAATGGTCAGCGACAGGATGTCCCGGGCAATCCGGTGACGTTTGCTGAGGTCAAAGAAACCAAGCACCGCCCGAGGCTGTTCTTTCTTGCACTCCCCATAAGCGAACAGGATGGACTGGCAAGCCGCTCCCCACGGGGCAATGATGTTGTCGATGGACCCGCGGCGATACCCGATCTGAGTGGCTATCGCGCTCAATTGGTCTGGGTTCACCAGCAGCCAAACCAGAACCGGACGATCCCCCTCCTGCAACTCTTCAAGAGGCCTGATAACAACATACTCTGTCGGCACCTCCAGGAACGGCATGGTGTTGATACACTTGCGGGTGATGTCCGGAGATTCAAAGAACCGCTCCCCGATGCCCATATCCCACGTCCGCCCGCCGCCAAGTTCGATCTTCCCGCCGGTAGATAGCAAATGTTCGATCGGGAATCCGACGTATTTGTTCCCGAACCCCAGGCCGACACCGCCTCCCGGGCAGCCGAAATGCTTCCGATCAAATGCCGCCGAGCGTTTCTGTGTCGCCGCAGCCACCAACATAGCCGCCGTGCAGCCACGGAGATTGCCTTCTTTGAACTGTATGGCCCCTTCAGGCTTTTCGTCGGTCAGATGGATGGCGACGGGAGAGTACGTCAGTTGCAGGCGTTCCAGCAGAGTGCTTTTCATTGTAGCTCCTTCCCCTTTATGACTATGAAAGTCAATCCGGGTCCGATTGAATTGATCATGGATAAAAACTTCCTTGTTGTGGCGTGAAGTATATTTAGCGGTCCATTGTATGTCAAGAAGATTTAGGTTCATTAAACAGTACAGCAGGGAAGTAAGGTGACCTTGCACAACCAGTGCCCTGCATCATTCAATAATTTCATTGACTTTGCGTTTTAGTCCCTGTATTAATCTGCCCGGGGGATAGGGTTATGAACGGCAATAAAGCAGAAACAAAAGAGGATATTCTTGAAATGGTTTTGCGCGAAAGAAAGCGCCTTGCCGAACCTGGTGTTGTCAGCATAGGTTTGTTCGGATCGTTCGTGCGCGGCGATCAGAATCCCGAAAGCGATATTGATCTTCTCGTTGCGTTCACCCCCCCACATCCCTTTGACAATTTCATGGACTTGTCTTTTGTTCTCCTCGGCATCGCAGGCGACGCTATAAACCAATACAGAAAGATGGATTGAAATGGATCGTACCGATTTTACATCCGTGGTTTTTGCAGGCGGCGGATCCCGTTGCGCCTGGCAGGTTGGATTTTGGCAAGAGGTAGCGCCTTTTCTGAAAAACGGGCCACGTGCGGTTGGCGCCGTCAGCGCCGGGGCAGCGATGGCCTGTTTTGTCTTCTCCGGCAATGCGTCGCAGGCTATGGCGTATTTCCAGGAAATCACGGGGCGCAATCCAAAGAATTTTTATCCTGAAAATCTGTTCAAAGGCGTTCCCCTGTTTCCGCATCTGGAGATTTATCGCAATACACTCCTTACGGCGTTTGATGCTGATGCTTTGCAAAAACTTCACCGGGGGCCGGACATCCGGATATTGATGACCCGTCCGCCGGTTTGGACGAAACCAACCGTGGCGGTCCTTCTGGGCTTTCTGTGTTACCAGATCGAGAAATCACTCCTTGCCCCGTTGCATCCGAGACTGGCCATGGCCATCGGATTCCGTCCGGAAATCGTGTCCGTCCGGAGCTGTACGACACCTCAGAGGCTGGCCGAACTGATTCTGGCTTCATCCTGCACGCCGCCGTTTACGCCCGTTCTTAACTGGAACGGCTCGGTTGCGCTCGACGGGGGGCTGATCGATAACGTGCCCTATCGCGCCATTGATGATGTTGGCGGAAAGACGCTCTTCCTTTTAACCCGCCGGTATCGCCATCAATCCCTTCCATCGCATCCGGAGCACACCTACATGCAGCCGTCCCGGCCGATTACCATTTCCAAATGGGATTACACCAATCCCGCCGGTCTTCTGGATACCTATGAGCTGGGGAGGGAGGATGGAAGACGGTTCAGACAATCCCGCATGGCGTGAAGGCTTGCCGTATCAGACTTACGTATCCAGCCAGCATGATCCACAAATTCATTAACGGAAATTTGGTTGAGGTAACCCATGCAGGATTATGCAAGCGATTGGACCGTCAGAGTCAGCACGAAATGCGCCAATAATACGTGTGTGGCCTGTCAAAAGGTGGTTGGCAATATTCCGCGCTCCTGCACGGACGCCAGCGGAAAACATTGTTGATTCTTTTACCGTTTACTTGTCCATACCCGGCCTGCTGCGCACACGCACCGAATTGGCGTGTGCGTCCAGTCCTTCCATTTGCGCAAAATGCTGCGTTTGCGGGGACAGCTTGTTAAAAGCCGTTTGAGAGAAAGACAGGACGCTCATCCGTTTGTAAAAATCATAGACACCCAGCGGCGACGAAAACCGCGCCGTGCCTTCCGTCGGCAGAATGTGATTGGTCCCGGCGATATAGTCGCCCAGGGCCTCCGGGGTATAGGAACCCAGGAATACGGAACCGGCGTTGCGAACCTGTCCTAAAAGGTCCGCTGGATTTTCCACCATCAGCTCCAGATGTTCCGGCGCGAAGAAATTGGCCAGTTCCACCGCCTGGGCGATGTCGGACGTAATGATGATCGCGCCGTATTGAGACAGGGATTTTTCTATGATCCCCTTCTTCGGCAGCTGTTGCATCTGCCGGTCAATTTCTTTCAACACGCGATCGGCCAGATCCTGATATGGCGTGAAGAGCACGGCCGCCGCCATTTCATCGTGTTCGGCCTGCGCCAGCATGTCCGCCGCCGCAAAAGCGGGATTGGCGGTCTGATCGGCAATCACCACGACTTCGCTGGGACCGGCGATCATATCAATGGCAACCTGTCCGAAAACGAGCTTTTTGGCCGCGGCGACATAAGCGTTGCCCGGGCCGACAATTTTATCCACGCGCGGAACGGTTTGTGTGCCGTAAGCCAGGGCCGCGACGGCCTGCGCGCCGCCGATCTTGAAGATGCGGTCAACGCCTGCAATTTCGGCGGCCGCGGCAATGAGCGGATTGAGCTGACCGCCCTTCACGGGACTGGTCAGAATGATTTCTTTGACGCCGGCAATACGCGCCGGAATAGCCGCCATGAGCAGTGTGGACGGATAAAAAGCCTTGCCGCCGGGCGCGTAAATGCCGGCCCGGTAAAGCGGCAGTATCCGCTGGCCCAGCTCTACGCCGGCTTCGTCACGCATCGTGTATCCGGATGCCGTCTGATGGCGATGATATTTTTCAATCCGCTCCGCGGCCAGTTCAATCACCTCCCGGTCTTCAGACGTTACTTGGGCCGCGGCCTCTTTTCTTTCCGTCGGGGTTGCTTCAACCGTTGCGGCAGTCAGGTCGCAGCCGTCAAACTTTTTGGTATAATGAAACAGCGCTTCATCACCGCGCAAGGACACATCGTGAACGATTTGGGCCACATTGGCCAGCAGATCCGGCGTAAATGCGCCGCCCCGCGCCCGTAAGGTCTGAAAAAAATCCCGGAATTCGGTTGCGTCGGATCGAATGATTTTCATCTTATTGTTTCATCCTTTTGATCTCCGCACCCAGTGCGGAGAATTTCTTTTCAATATTTTCATAACCGCGGTCGATATGATAGACCCGTGAAATTTCCGTCGTGCCCTGGGCGACCAGTGCCGCCAGAATCAGCGAGGCGGAAGCCCGCAAATCCGTGGCCATGGTTTGCGCGCCGAATAAGGCGGGAACACCGCGCACCACGGCGCTGCCCCCCTGAATCACGATGTCCGCGCCCATACGCATCAATTCGCTGACATGCATGAAGCGGTTTTCAAAAACGGTTTCCGTAATGACGGAAAGACCGCTGCCGATGGACATGTAAGCCATGATCTGTGCCTGTAAATCCGTGGGGAATCCCGGGTGGGGAAGAGTTTTGACATCCACGCTATGGATTTTGCTCCCGGATTTCACATTCAGTCCCCCGTCAATGGGCGTGATTTTCATACCGGTATCGCGCAGTTTGTTGATCAGCGCTTCCAAGTGCTGGGGATTGCAGCCCAGTACATTGATTTCGCCGCGGGTCATGCCGGCGGCAATCATAAACGTACCGGCTTCAATGCGGTCGGGAATAATGGACGCTTCCGTCGCGGAGAGCTTTGTTACACCGGTGATGGTGATGACATCCGTTCCCGCGCCGCTGATTTTAGCGCCCATGCCTTTCAATACATCCGCCAGGTTGACGATTTCCGGCTCCCGGGCGGCGTTGTTGAGGATTGTCGTACCTTCAGCGAGTGTTGCCGCCATCATGATGTTTTCCGTGCCGGTAACAGTCGGCAGGTCAAAATAAATATTGGCGCCTCTGAGCCGATCCACCTTCGCTTCAATATAGCCGCCGTGCAATTCCACGGAAGCCCCCATGTCCTGGAGCGCTTTGATGTGCAGGTTGACCGGACGCGCGCCGATGGCGCAGCCGCCGGGAAGAGACACGCGGGCATGGCCCATGCGCGCCACCAGCGGACCTAAAACCAGAATCGATGCCCGCATCGTTTTGACCAGATCATAAGGGGCGACGCTATTGGTGATTTTTTCGGCGCTGATTTTTACCGTGCTGTCGCCTTCAATTTCCACACCCATATTTCTTAAAAGCTTGTAGGTGGTTTTGATGTCGACCAGATCGGGAATATTGGAAAATGTGCAGGTTCCTTCCGTCAGAAGCGCCGCCGTCAGCACAGGAAGGGCGGCGTTTTTCGCCCCGCTGATCTGAACATTTCCCTGTAGCGGCTTGCCGCCGTTAATGACTATTTTATCCACTTATTTTCTCCTTCCTTTGACGACGCGTGAAAGTCCCGCGTAATCAGCGCGCACATCAATATGATCATATAAACCGGTATTTGCCGTCATGATGGTACGCACACTTTCGCTTTGCTTAGCGCCGATTTCCAACAAAAGCCAGCCATTTTCCGTGAGGTGGCTATGTGCCTGATATATCAATTTTTTGTAAAATTCCAGACCTGTTTGTCCGGCCATGAGCGCAAGCTTCGGCTCAAAATCTTTGACGCCGGTGTCGAGTGTTTCATACTCCTTCGCTCCGATATAGGGCGGATTGGAAACGATCATATCAAATTCGCCATGAACCGGTTCAAATAAATCGCCCTGGAAAAAGGTAACAGAATTTTCCAGACCGAGCGAGCAAGCGTTTCTTTTTGCTGCGATTAGTGCCGCCTCTGAAATGTCGGTAGCCGTGATTTGTGCCCCGGGAATTTCGCAAGCCAGGGCCAGCGCGATGGCGCCGCTGCCTGTTCCAATATCCAGAATACGTGGTTGCTTAAAAGCTTCTGCCTGAAAGACGGCCAATGCTTCTTCCACGATCACTTCCGTGTCGGGTCGGGGAATCAGGACATCCGGATTAACGTCCAGCACAAACGTCCGGAAAGCTTTGCGACCGGTAATGTAGGCCACCGGTTCGAAGCGCAGCCGCCGTTCAATCATTTGATTAAAGGCTGCCCGTTGTGTCTCATTGACGATCCGGTCAGGATTTTTGATAAATTCCATGCGGTCGCAGTCCAGACAAAAAGCCAGCAGAACTTCCGCATCCAGTCTGGCCGAAGGAATTCCTGCGCTTTCCAGCTTTTGAGTTGCCTGGGCAATAATGTCTCGAATCGTCATTTCGATATACTTTCTTTCTTCTAAACTTCCATGCCTGGCACGGGCACAACGAATGATGAAAATATCCGGACACTTACCGGCATTTTCATGCAAAACGAGAACCTCAACTTGAATGGCGCCACCCTTATGAGAATACTTGAGAAATATATATCATCTTAAGGAAATATCCAACCGGCGATTATTTTTTATTCCGTGTTTCCTCCGACCCATCAACGATACCGCACCTGATATGTTGAGACCAGAATTCTATTGACACACTCAATCGCGCTTTGTATGTTGCCATCATGAAAAAGCAATCCTTGGTTAGTCTTTTTGCCCTTTCCATGCTGCTTGTGTCGTGTTTGAACTGGGTCATGGAAACCCCCTCCATTGTTGTCAGCGAGATCAGCCTCAGCCCCCGCTCCTTAACAGAGGTAAATCTTTTTCTCGGTCTTGATGTGCAAAATCCGAATCGTTTTGACCTGACGCTCCGGTCATTTGAATATACGGTTTACCTGAACGATGAAAAGATTGGGAGCGGGCATCTGGAAAAGGAAATAATGATTCCTGCATCGGCAACAACACGAGTCCAGGTGCCTGTCATTGCCAGATTCAAAGATTGGGGCAAAAGTTTGAAGACCATTGTGACCGGCGAAAAATTGCCTTATAAGATTGAGGGAAAAGCCGTCATCAAAGCGGCCTTCGGATCACACGAATTCCCTTTTTCCAAAGAAGGGCATATTAACCATTAGCCCGGCCTGATACTTAATAGGTTCACTCAAAAAATATTAAAATAAAATATGTAATATCACTTAAATGCAACTTCCCGATTTAAAAATGCCGGATAAAGAAAAAAAAATCCTCGAAGCGGCGATTACCGTCATTTCCGAAAAAGGATTCAGCGCATCCACCACGAGCGAAATTGCGCAAATGGCCGGTGTGGCTGAAGGAACGATCTTTCGCTACTTCAAAACAAAAAAAGACATTTTGCGGGGTATCTTCATTCATCTGGTCAATATTGTAGGCGAACCGCTTATTCTGGACAGCTTCAAGAAGATTCTTTTCCATTCGGACCAGAAAGATTTACGAGCCATTATCAAGGCCTTATTGAAAGAGCGTTTTGTCCTGATGGAATCGATTTATCCGATGCTCCGCATTATCGTTACGGAGGCCATGTATCATGAAGACATCCGAAAAACTCTCCATGAAAAAATAATTTCCAAAGCATTGGAGATATTCAAACTGTTTCAGGAGGAAATGGTTGCCAAAGGCCTGATGGACAAAGACATCGATCCGCTGGCCGCCTCCCGCAGCATTTACGGCAATCTCGTCGGTTTTTTTATTTATCAGAAATTTTTCGGTTTCGTGATCAAATTGGAAGATTTCGATAAGGATTTGGATCGCGTTGTAGATATTATTATGTACGGGATCTCCGCCAGGCAAAATTCAGACGCGCGACAGTGAAGACATTTTTAACCGAGGTTAGAATATGAAAATGAATAGATTTGGCGCCGGCCTTTTCCTCATGGCCGCTCTCTTGATTATGTCCGGTTGCAACAACAAAGCAGCCAATGAGCCGATAAATGTTCCGGTCCCAGTCGTGGCAAAACAGATAGGGAAAATAAATGTTGATCAGGAAGTTTCGGCCAGCGCAAACATCGAAGGACGCAAAACCGTCAAACTGGGTTTTCTGGTGGCCGGGAAAGTCAATTACATTGCGGCGGATGAAGGCGCGATGATTGAGGCCGGACAATTGCTGGCCAGCCTTGATCCGGAAAACTACAAAATCGCTAAAGAGATGGCGGACGCCAACCTCAATCAGGCGCAGGATGAATATAACCGGTTAAACATGATGCACGAGCGGAAAAGCATTTCGGATGGTGACTTTTCCAAAATATCGAATACTTTAAAACTTGCCCAGGCGCAGCAAAAGTTGCAAAACAAAAATCTGTCGGATACGAAGTTATATGCACCGATAAAAGGGGTGCTGCTGAAAAAAGGCACGGAAGTGGGTGAGATTGTCGGTGTCGGCCTGCCGCTTTTTGTGGTGTCGGATATTAGTATCATTTGGGTCAATGCCGCCATCCCTGAAAACGATTTGCAGCAGATAAAAATCGGCACGAACGCCGCTGTCCACATTTCATCGATTGATTCAACCTTTACCGGCAAGATTGTGGAAATCGGATCCGTTGCCGAACCGACGACTCGGTCGTTTGCCGTTAAGATTGAACTTAAAAATCCAGGATTAATGATCCGTCCCGGTATGACGGCGGAAGTAAAAATGACAACGGGGCGGAAAATGGACATCATGGCTGTTCCGGGAGAGGCCGTGCTGCGCGACCCGGACAATACGTCCTATGTCTTCATTGCTGATCAAACCAGGAAACAGGCCTTTAAGCGCAAAATTTCTTTAGGCCGGATGACGGGAAGCAACATCGAAGTAACCTCCGGCATTACGCCCGACGAATGGGTGATTGTCGGCGGACAGCATAAATTAAATGACGGTTCTGCCATTGAGTTAAAATAAACGCCATGAATTTTGTAAAAAAATCTCTTAAATATCCGCAAGTGACGGTATCCGTCCTGATTTTATGTTTTCTGGCCGGTGTTTTATCCTTAGTTTATATGCCGCGGCGGGAGGACCCCAAAATCCAGGTCCGGATCGGGCAGGTGATTGCCTATTATCCCGGCGCCAGTTCTTTGCAGGTTGAAGAGCAGGTTACTAAAAAACTGGAGCAATATCTTTTTCAATACGCGGAAGTCCGAAAAGAGAAAACGACATCCACAACGCGTGACGGCGCTGTCATCATTAATGTGTGGGTGAATGATAATGTTGAGAATGTAGATGTTTTCTGGAGCAAGCTCAACCATCAGATGCTTGTTTTGAAAGCCGTTCATCTGCCGCCGGGCGTGCAGGGTCCCTTTGTCAATTTTGAGTTTGGCGATACGGAAGCGTTGTTGATTGGCATTGAAATGGATCATCCCGATTACGCCCAACTGAGAGATTATGCCATCAAGCTTGAGGACAGCCTCAAAAACATTCAAGCCGTCTCAAAAGTCAAACGCATCGGAGAGCAGAAAGAACAGATTGTCATTGAGTCCTCGAGTGCAAAGTTGGAACAGTACGGCATCTCGTTTGCGAAAGTCATGCAGGTATTGCAGTCGCAAAACGCCATTGGACCCGCAGGTGACGTGAAAACGCCCGACGCCAAGATTACCCTTTACAGTCAGGGGTATTATAAAACGGAAGCGGAAATTGCCGGCCAGATTATCGGGACGGCGAAAACCGGCCAGGTCGTCCGCCTGAAAGATGTGGCCCGTATCAGGCGGCAGTATCAGGAACCAGTGTCCAAGGCGATGGTTAATGGACGCATCACGATGCTGGTAGCCGTTCAAATGCATGAAGGAAACAATATCGTTGAATTCGGCAAAACGGTGGACCAAAAGCTGAAAGAAACGGCGAAACTCCTGCCTTCCGGCGTCAAGTGGACCATGATTGTCAATCAACCTAGAATTGTTGATAAAAATGTCAGCCAGTTTCTCCGTGAGTTTCTCATGGCGATTTTTGCGGTGATTGTGGTCATTCTGCTTCTGCTGCCGTTTCGGGTGGCCGCGGTGGCCGCGATGGCCATTCCCATGACGATTGCGGTTACGTTTGCTCTCATGCGCGCCATCGGTCTTGAATTGCATCAGGTTTCTCTGGCGTCCTTAATTGTGGTCCTGGGCATGGTGGTGGATGACGCCGTCGTTGTTGCCGATAATTATGTGACGTTGCTGGACAACGGCGTGGACAGACAAACCGCCGCATGGAAGAGCGCCACCGAACTTGTTGTGCCGATTCTGACGGCGACGCTGACCATTATTGCGGCGTTTCTGCCGCTGGTGATTTTAACAGGCATGGTCCGTGAGTTTATTATTGCTTTGCCGCTCACGGTGACGATAGCGCTTTCGTCTTCATTTATTGTAGCCATGCTGCTAACACCGATACTGTGCTTCACCTTTATTAAAAAAGGGCTTCACGATCCATCCGCTGAATCTTCCCAGGGTAAAAAGCAGCGGGGATCGCTGCTTCTCCTGATGCAGCGGGGATACGATAAAACGATCACCTGGTGCATGGCTCATTCCAAACTGACCATTGCCGCCAGTCTGTCCACGCTTCTCCTGGCGGCGCTTTTATATCAGATTGTTCCACAGAAATTTTTTCCGGCTGCCGAACGAAACCAGTTTGTGGTCGATCTCTGGATGCCGACAGGCACGAAACTTGCGAAAACCGAACAGACGATCTTAAAAGTCCAAAACCTGATTAAAAATGACAAGCGGGTGGTTTCCTATGCAACATTTATCGGCGCCAGTTCGCCGCGCTTTTATTATAATTTTACGCCCGAACCGCCGGTCGAGAATTTTGCGCAGATACTGGTCAATACCCATACAGACAAGGAAGCTGATCAGTTACATCTTGAATTAAACGCCATCGCCGCAAGGGAAGTTCCGGAAGGAAATATTCAGGTCAGACTCATGCAACAAGGAAAGCCTTCGACGACCTCCGTCGAAATCAGGATGATCGGCGACGATCTTGCGACGCTTAAAAATATTGGCCGTCAGGTTCAGGACATTATTCAGAAGACCCGCAAATCAGCTTTTGTCCGGACGGATTTCAAAGAGGATTACTACGGGGTCGCCATTCGCCCCACCTCAAGCGCCCTCCGGCTGGGATTTACCACGACGAGCATTGCCCGATCCATTTACGGAGGATTCACCGGCGCCCCGGTGTCAACCCTCTATGAAGGTGATACACCCGTGGATATTCTTTTGCGTCTGGATGAACAAGACAGGCGTAATTTTTACGATCTGCAAAATATGTATTTGACATCCCCCGTTACCGGGGCCGCTGTGCCGCTTCGCCAAATTGCATCCTTGGAACCCGAGTGGCACAGCGGCCGGATCATGCACCGTAACGGATTGAGGACGCTGACGATTCTGTGTGAACCGCAGGAGGGCTTTCTGGCATCCCAAATGGTGAAAAAAATTATGCCGGACATTTCTAAACTGGCCTTGCCTGTGGGATACCGGATTGAATATGGCGGTGAGCAGGAAAATAAACAGGAAACCTATTCGGAAATGAGCCTGGCTTTTGGGATCAGTTTGCTTTTGATCTTTCTGGTCCTCCTGTTTCAGTTCCGCAATTTGAAAGAAACATCCATCGTCATGCTGACGATCCCCTTGAGCGCATTCGGCGCTTTTCTGGGTTTATTAATGACCCGCAACGCGTTTGGGTTTACGGCCTTTGTCGGCTTGATCAGCTTGTCGGGGTTGGTGGTCAGAAACGCCATCATCCTGATCGACTATGCTAATGAGCTTGTCCGCAGCGGGGTTTCCATACCGACTGCCGCCCTGGAAGCCGGTAAAAGGCGCCTGCGTCCGATCTTTCTCACGGCCACTGCGGCGGCAATCGGCGTCATTCCCATGATTGTTTCCGGATCGCAGATGTGGAGTCCCCTGGCCAGCGTTATTGCCGTGGGGATTATGCTGGCCATGGTCATATCTTTATTGCTGGTGCCGGTTCTTTATGCCCATGTCATCAAACCCTCCGACAAGAAGCAGGTGTTTGACAGCCACGCCGAAAAAGCAAAGACTGACTCTAAACCGGGAACCGTCGCCTTACTTGTCTTCATGGCGCTCTTTTTGTTTTCAGCGAACGTCAACGCCCAGCAAATTTCCGAAAAACTGAATTTGCAAAAAGTGATCGATCTGGCTGTGCAAAACAACCGTCTGCTCAGCATTAAACGGATGCAGGTGAATGAAAAGCAGCAAAAAGTAAATGAAAGCAGGGTGAAATATTTCCCGTCCGTCACTCTGGGCGGCGCTTATCAGTACAATGAAAATCTGCCCGCCCTGACGATCCCGCGAGGCACATTCGGCCAGCTTCCCCTGTTTGGCGTCAGTATCCCGATGCTGGCAACCGATAGAACTCTTGAGTTGGGTGATCATGATCTGTATGGCGCCAGCGCCGTGTTATATCAACCGATTTCGCAAATTCCGAAAATCAAGGCCGGGGTTGATCTTGCCAAAACGGAACTGCAAATTGTCAAGGTTGAACAGATTAAGGCGACCCTGCAAATCAAACAAACCGCTGAAAAATTGTATTTCGGTTTGTTAATTCTGCGGAAGCAAAAAGAAGAGGCGGACATCAAGTTATCGCTGGCGCAGAGAAAGCTTTATGATGTGGAGAGCGCAGTTCTGGCCGGTAAGGCCACCCGGTCCAATGAAACAGGGCTTCGCGCCAATGTGGCCGATGAAGAACAAAACCTTCTCAAAATAAATATCCAGATGGATGATTATGCCGCCGATTTGAAACGCCTGACCGGTCTGCCTCCCGCGACTACATTTGTTCTTGAGCCGGTATCGGTCGATGGTATCCCGGCTGCGGTTCAGCTGATGGACACCCTTGTTGATGATGTGCAAAAGGGCAACAACGATTTGAAAATGGCCGCCCTGTATCAAACGAAGGCTGAACATGCTGTGAAAGCAAGCCGGTACAGCTATTTGCCCGATTTGGGCGTCATGGGTGGTCATACCTATCAGGACGGCATCGCGCTCTATCCGGAAAACAATACATTTGTCGGTGTTTTAATGAAATGGAATATCCAGGATATGATTTCCAATACGTATGTTGTAAAACAACGGCTTTCCCTGAAAAAACAAGCCGAAGAAAATCTGGCGAATACGCGGGAGCAGGTCAACACGGACATTGAAAAAGCCTGTCGAAAACTCTCGCAATCGGCCAAATTGATCGCGGTTGCAAATAAGGTCCTGGTTTTTCGCCGGGAAGATTTGAAGATTCAAACCGACCGGCGCCATGCCGGACTGAGTCTCGAAGCGGACCTGCTTGCCGTAAAGGCTGCCCTGGCGAAGGCCGAATCGGATGTCTTTGCAGCGCAGTTAAATTACCGGATGGCGCTGACGGAT
>DFZJ01000220.1:11800-12426 GCA_002382045.1 Syntrophaceae bacterium UBA4059 | reverse complement strand
GGAAAAAACGGGTATTGTTCCCGGATTGGCTGTTGTGCTGGTCGGTGAAGATCCGGCCTCGCAGGTTTATGTGGGAAGAAAGGCCAAGGCCTGTGCCGAAGTAGGTTTTCTGTCGCGCGAATATAAATTGCCCGCTGACACCCCTGAAGCGAAACTATTGAACTTGATCAACGATTTGAATCATGATCAACTCATCCACGGCGTTCTGGTTCAACTTCCGCTACCCAAGCATATTGCTGCCGATAAAATTATTGCGGCGATTGATCCGCACAAAGACGTGGATGGTTTTCATCCCTACAATGTGGGCGGTCTGGTTACCGGCACGCCGCTGTTTGTTCCCTGCACACCCCGGGGCATCATGGAATTAATCGCCCGAACCGGTATTGAACTTTCCGGAAAAGACGCGGTCGTTGTCGGGCGCAGTAACATTGTCGGCAAACCCATGGCGCTTCTGCTTCTGGCGCAAAACGCAACGGTGACGATGTGCCACTCCAAGACCAAAGATCTGCCGGCGGTAACTTCGCGGGCGGATGTGCTGATTGCCGCCGTAGGAAAACCACACATGATTAAGGTGAACATGGTTAAGGAAGGCGCGGTCGTTATTGACGTCGGCGTCAACCGTCTGG
>DFZJ01000220.1:0-11702 GCA_002382045.1 Syntrophaceae bacterium UBA4059 | reverse complement strand
CGGCGCCGGAGAAGAAATCAAATGTCTCTGCTGAAAAAAGTCTTGATCAAGGCATCCGGAAATCAAGTTCTGCAAAATATGCTGGAAAAAACGGCGAAAACCGCACAATATTATATGGGCATTGGATCAGGCGATGCAGTATTGACCAGTGGCGAACGGGCTGTTATTGAAAAGATGCTTGCTGTGCTGCCGTCACCCTATTGCATTTTTGATGTCGGGTCCAATACCGGTCAGTTTTTGAACTTGGTCTTGAACAGAATGATCAATGCCCAATGCCAGATTCATTGCTTTGAACCATCGCCCCAGGCTTTTGCCATGCTAAGTCAGAGCGTTACGGAAAAGATAAATCATTTCATTAGATTGAATCCGATTGGCCTTGGTAAGGAAGCAGGGGAGGTCACGCTTTATTCAAATGAACCAGGCTCGCAGATGGCTTCTTTAACCAAAAGGCGTCTGGACCATATGGGCATAAACTTTTCCCAGACCCAGATAATAAATATTGATACCCTGGATCATTACTGTGCAACAAACGATATCGACCGAATCGATCTTCTTAAAGTGGATGTGGAAGGACATGAATTGGATGTTTTGCAGTCTGGCGGGGCACGCATGTTTGAAAAAGGCGCCATCAAACTCGTCAGTTTTGAGTTTGGCGGCTGCAACATAGACACCCGGACTTATTTTCAGGATTTTTATTATTTTTTTCAAGATGCGCACATGATCCTTTTTCGGATTACGCCTTCCGGTTATCTTTATCGACTTTCCCGGTACAAGGAGATTTTTGAGCAATTTCAGACCACAAACTTTCTGGCGATTCATGAATCCCTGCCGTGCTGAATATAAAAATCCGGGAATTGTAAGGTATAATTATGAAAATTGCTTTGCTTGGAACATGCAGGCTGGGAAGCATTCGGCGTCACTTTGACTGCACGGATTTTGATGAGGCTATTTCCTTTGTCCATTCGACAAAAGAAATTATTCAGATTTTAAAATATATTACTAACCAGATTGCCATCCCGGATGATATCAATCAATTTTGCTTTCGCAGGGGAATCCTCAGCAGGCAGCCTGTATTTCAACACGAGCGATTTGTATCGCAGTTCAATGAAGCGGATTTGTTTGTCATAGAAGTTTGTGCGATGAGAAAATACATTTATGAGGGATTTTACATGCACCATCTGGCGGTTGACCGGCGTCTCCATTATCACAAGGAAACGCCAAAGCGGATATTAGAGAATACATTGGTGCAATATCAGGACAGGCAGGAAATCGAAGAAGATATTGCAGATATTCAGTCAATAGTTTTTCCCAGAGATGTTCTGCTTGTTTCCCATATCAATGCAAAAATCGATACATCCGCTTCCCGCAGTCCTTATGTGGCGGCTGCGAAGAAAGCGAAAAGCGCTATTTCTTCATTTCTGTCTAATAAAAAGAATGACGGTGAGAATGGCCGGTTTGCCACCATTGGCAAACGCGCCGAATTGATTTCACTGCTGCGGCAGATAGCGCAGGAAAAGGGAATTGCTTTTTTTGATCCTACCGTTGTTTTTTCCGGTTATTCGCAGGAGCAGATTCTTGAGCCCGAGCTTCCCGGCCTTCCACCCGGCCATTACACGGATTTTGGAGAGAAGATAATGGGCCATCTCTTTGCCGAAGAGATCAGAAAAATATGCAGTCGGGATTGACAATGCTGATCTTACAAAGGGTGGATTGCAGGCAGCTGTTAATAGAATGAAGTGTTTGATTATGCCGTCCGCAAATGAAGGATACCGGGGGGATCCGAAATTAAAATCCGCAACAAGGTGATTGGACGGCTTTATGCTGAAGAGATTAAAAGGATCATGGAGTGCGGCTGAAAGATTTAATCTATGGTTTTTAATTCCTATTTTTTCATTTTAATATTTCTTCCGGTTACGATAGCTGGTTTTTTTCTGATCGGTCGCTTGGGCAGGTATTCATGGGCTGCAGCCTGGCTTGTTGCTGCTTCCCTTTTTTTTTATGGTTGGTCGAACCCGCGGTTTCTGTTGGTTATTGCCGGCTCGATGCTATTTAATTTTTACTGGGGCATGATTGTCCGAAGACGTTCAAAAATTCTTCTGGCTGTTGGCATTGCAGCAAATCTCAGTCTTCTGGGCTATTTTAAATATGCCCATTTTTTTATCGATAATTTGTCTGTCGTGACGGGTCTGCCGGTCACGCTGCCGCCGGTTGTGTTGCCTTTGGCCATTTCTTTTTACACATTTCAACAAATTGCCTATCTGGTGGATGTATCTCAGGGCAAAATTCCAGATCATAGTTTTTTAAGCTATTGCCTGTTTGTTACCTTCTTCCCCCGGCTGATTCAGGGACCCATCGTTTATCATCAGGAGATCATGCCGCAATTTGAACAAAAAGAAATTTTAAACTTTAATCCGCAAACGGCGGCGGCTGGCATGACCATTTTCTTTTTTGGTCTTTTTAAGAAGGTCATTATCGCCGACGGCCTGGCAATGTATGCCACGCCAGTTTTCGAAGCGGCAAGACAAGGGTATGTGCTTTCCTTTCTGGAGGCCTGGGAAGGGGCGCTGGCTTATACGCTTCAGATTTATTTTGACTTTTCCGGATACTCGGATATGGCGATAGGATTGGCCTATCTTTTTGGCATCAGGATTCCTCTTAATTTTCATTCTCCCTATAAATCAAAAAACATCATTGATTTCTGGAGGCGCTGGCATATTTCACTGTCACGTTTTTTGCGTGATTACATTTATATTCCTCTTGGCGGCAATCGTCATGGTGAAACCAGGCGCTTTGGTAATTTAATGATCACGATGTTGTTGGGTGGGTTATGGCATGGCGCCGCCTGGACTTTTGTTTTGTGGGGCGGATTGCATGGTTTCTTTTTGGTCATCAATCATGGATGGATCAAATTCAAGAAGCGCATCGGATACCAGCCAAGGGGGGGGGTGGCGGGTTGCCTGTTTTCCGGAACGATTACCTTTCTGGCCGTTACAGTGGCGTGGGTATTTTTCAGGTCTGACAGTGCGGGCACGGCCGTTCGGATAGTTGGCGCGATGGCCGGACGAAACGGCTTTGCTCTGCCCGAAAAGTTTCTGGAAAAATTCGGGGTGGCGGCTCTGCAATTACGGCAGTGGGGTGTTGATTTTCAGACCATGCGTTATTTTGAAGGAAGCAATGAGGTGATCTATATCATCCTTGCCCTTTTAATTGTTTTCCTGGCGCCGAATGTGCAACAGATGATGGATCGATGCACCCCTTATGTGAATATTATGGATCCGGGAAAGAAATTGCCTGCACCGCCGTCCTGGTTGATATGGCGGCCTTCATACTTTTGGGCCATCGTGCTGATTTTGAGTGCTTTGGCTTCATTGTTGTCGCTGAGCCGGACCAGTGAATTTATTTATTTTCAATTTTAGATGATGAAAACATTAAATAATCAAAGATATCTTATTCTTTCAGGTGCGGGCATCGGGGTGTTGCTGTTGTTTGTTGCAGCATTCAATTATGTGATGGATCCTTACAATCTGCTGGGCAACAACTGGACAGGGGTCTATTTCTGGAATGAACGTCAGGTTAAAGATGCCATATTGACATACAAACATGAGGGCATTCTTCTGGGGTCAAGTAAGACCGGGTATGTCAATCCGGATGATCTTGCCTGCTACCGTTTTTACAACGCTTCCATGCGGGGAATGGTTCCGGAAGAAATGTACTACTATTTGAAAAAGTACCTGCGGCATGAAAAATTAACGTTGATCGGCTTTGATTTCTATATGTTTAATGAGCGGGAATTTCCGTTGGTCAGGATAAAGAGCTGGGATGACCTTCGCTATGAGAAGACGGAATATATTCTGGGCGGAGAAATCGTCAAATTGTCATGGAAGGCACTGCAGAAGTGGCGCAAAAAAGAAAAGATGCACGGGATGAAGCCAAACGGACAATTTGCGTACCCGGGTTCCCTGCAGGCTGCGGTCGCCGCCGAGTCTCAGAAAGATGAAAAGCAGTACCGGGACATTATCAAAGGGCTGTTGCAACACCATTATTACAAGTTTTCTTTTTCGCAAGCCCGGATGGCGGATGTGCGCAGGATCAAAAACCTCATGGACGAGCGCGGCATTCCATACGCCGTATTCATTAATCCGTTAAACCGGGACGTGCTCGCCGCCCTGCAAAAAGAAGAGGCCTATCCCCTGTTTTTGAACTGGCGACGGGAGATGAAAAACATTTTCCCGGAAATTTATGATTATTCCCTGAGCCGCTATTCGGCAAGAGAAGGATTTTACAGAGAAGATCCCTATCATTATACCAATGCCACGGGAATAGCGTTTCTGAATGAGATTATCAGCGATTTTTGCCCACGCGAGTCACCACTGTAAGCGCTTTTTCTTGAACCGGTAGATCAGGCTGAAATCGGAGGGTTCTTTTCTGATGGTCAGCCGGACAGGAGGCTGAGACTGCGCATCCGCGCCTTGTCTGTCGTTTGCGATATAATCGGCGATCATGGCAAACAGGTTATACTGGTCCAGAACTTTCTCCCTGGCGTCCCACACTTTTTGTTTCGATGATTCATATTTTTTCTGTTCGATGCAGGCTTCAATGATGGCGATTGCTGTTTCCGGATGATCCAGATCGATCGGAGTCAGGGATGCGGGATCGAAGTACCGGTCAATATTAGGGCAGCCGTAATAGATCGGATGGCATCCCGCCAGGAAAGCGTCTGAGAGTTTTTCCGTCCAATAGTCGCTGACGGCGCTGTTTTCCAGAGCTACGTGGTACCGATAGGCGGCGAGAGCATCCCACTTATCTTCGATTTCGTTTAAGCCCCTTCCGAACAGATCGATTTTATCGCCAAAGTAAGCCTTAAGCCGTTTTGCGAAATCAAGTCTCTTCCGGTGACCCTCGCTCATCACCTTGGATGATGAAATGACGGACAAGAGTTTTGTTTTGGGAATTGACGGGATCGTCTTGAGTTCATCATAGTCCTTTGAAAACTCGATGTTGACATGATCCTTCTGTCTTCTGCCGATATGCCAGGGCAAACCCGGCTGCTGAAAAACCGGATGGGGATGATCGATGTTTGCGTGGCAGGTGATAACCGTGGCGAACTGGCGGAGGAACTCGGTTTTATAAGTTTTCAGAGCAGGCGGTTCGCAGGTGATCAGGATCGTATGATCTTTCGGACAGATTGATTGCTCCTTTTTTGCTTTGAGCCCTTCCAGCACAAACCAGTAATCACACTGATCGATGTCTGTATTGCAGAAAAAACGGCACTCTCCCCAGATGCCGTTCTGTCCGGGCGTCTGGCGAACAATCGGCCATGGCGGATGAGAAAGTTTTACCGTGATCATTTGGGCTTTTCCGCCTTGATGTTCAGGCTCAGTCCCATGCCGTATGGTTCAAAACCTGCGCAGTTGCTCGAATCCATGATGTCCTCTCCGGCGAAATGCGGTCGGAGCGGATACTCCTCGATATTATTAAAACCCGCGGCCTCCAGCTTCCGCCTCAGATAGTCAGGCCAGAAGAAAAGTTTATGGTAGTTATACTTATGATCCTGGCCGCCGCCGATGACGCCCTGCAGCAAATCCAGTTCAGCGTCCGACCATTGCTGCTTTTTGGCCGCGATCAGACACTTTTCGACGTCCGGCACGGATACGCGCAGGACCCCTCCCTTTTTCAAAACATAATGAAACTGTTTCAGGTAGAGTAAAAGAAAGCGCGCCGGTAGATGCTCCATCGTATGACAGATATATATTTCCGAAACGGAGTTTTCCGGGAAGAAATCATAAAGCCTGTTGAGCCGGCAGCGGAAGTCAATGGCCGGTGTGAATACCGCATCAATATTAATGAACTCTTCAAGACGGATGGGGCCGCACCCCAGATGCAGCCTGTTGGTTTTTTGAAGCAGTCTTTTGGCCTTCAGACTTTTCAGCGGATGCAGGTTGACGACGGCTTTTTTCGGCTTTAGCCTGTTGGTGGCCGCCCGGTCGAAGAAGCGAAGCAACCGGTACCCGCTTCCAAATAATTTCCAGATAAAATCAGGATATTTCAAATGGACACCTCATGTTTTCATGGAATCCAAGCGCATTCTCCGCGCTAAGGGCAAAACGATTTCCTGATGAACGCTTTCATTGACTATGCCGGATAATTTTGCGTAATCAATTTGATACCCTTTTTGCCACATGGCAAGCAGTTCATCCGGATGCGTGTTGCCTGCGAGATTATTGTTCTCCGTTTGAACGCGGTTGGAGGGAATATTCACGATTCTTGATTTTTTGTAGCCAAGGCCAAAGCGTTTATAAAATAATGGTTTGAATAGCTGCAGCGCGTCTTCAAACGAATTGGGCGCTGCAAATGAGGTCAGCGCCGCCATGGCTGCCACCTCTCTTCTCGCAAAAAAATGGCCGTCCACGGAAAGGGGGTAGCTCCAGTCCAGTTCTGCTTTATCCCACTGCCAGATGATTTTATCGCTGACCCCGGACGAATAATCCAGGAAGTTCGGTAAAGACTGCGGGGTCTGGAGAACGTAGCAGCGGGTCAGATTGCGACCCATCCGCAGGCTGGGAACAAATTCATCCGGATCAAATTTCAAAAAATCCCGAAGGTCGACCGGTTCTATGAACAGGATATCATCCACGAGGAAAAACAACATGTCGCAGGTCAGTGGAAAAAGAATTTCCATCAGGTCAGACTTAAAGGACTGCGAATTTTTCTGTTGAACAAAGCGAACATTCCGTGTTCCAAAAATGTCAATGACATCATCGTATGCTTTTTGGTGCGCCGGTGATGAAGCCCGGTAAAGAACATGAACGGGCAGGGCGGGCGAGACATTTTCCAGCATGCTCGCGAGCAGCCCGTGAAGCTGCATGGCTCTGTCTTTGGAAAAGACAATACATTCAACCGTCGTGCGGTTTTCCAGTTTGGTCCAGCGGGCTTTGCATTCGATAAAAGTCCGCAGAGCTTTCTCCTGCCGCTTTTTCCTGGAAAGGGGGCGGTAAAAAAGACCGGCCAGCCCTGACCCTAAATCTTGTCGAAACCGCCCCAGAGGCCGGGGACCGGCTGCATAGAAATCCCTTTCGCTGCGGCACATTCGTTCCTGCCGGTCATATTCGGGGAACAGGAGCGGACTGGGCATTTCGCCTACGCCTTGTAAGGCGGATGCGTAAATTTTAAATCTTGTCCGATAATTTTCCGTGCGTCTTTCGCTGCCGGTTTTTGGCGGAGAGGCATGCTTGGCAGAAAATTCCCTGTAAACCACCAGCGGGTCGGGCATCAGCCACATTTCTCCCAGAGGACCGATTCTGAGCCACAGGTCATGATCCTCGCCATCCGGCCCTTTATGCAGAGTTTCGTTTTGCAACCCGCTATATTTGAGAGTGGATCGCCGGATGACAGCCGAAGAGTTGATGAAGTAGTCATCCTGGACAAGTTTTTGATAGGGGACGAGGCCAAAAGGTGCTTTGTGAAAGTAGAGGGGAAGCGTGTCATGCCGGTAATCCTGATTTTCCTTCATAACCAAGGCATTGCTTCCCAAAAGGACGCATGAGGGATGTTGTGTTAAAAATTCTATCTGCTTTTCCAGCTTTTCCGGAAGCCAGATGTCATCATCATCAAGAAATGCGATATATGAGGCGGACCCTGCCTTCATTGCCCTGTTACGCGGTGTTGCCGGGGTTCCCGAATGTGCGCCCGGCAGGTAGTGAAATCGCCTGTCCTGCAGGAAAGGTTTTACAGTTGCTTGCGTCTTCCGGCTTTCCCCGTCTTCGGCAATCCAGCATTCCCAGCTGGAAAAAGTCTGCGAACGCACACTTTCCAGGGTTTCGGCAAGAATCGCGTACCGGGAATATGTGGGGACTACAATATCAACGATCGTGGATGATAGCGACATGGATGACTTTCATTTACCTTGCTATGCTTGCCGATGCAAAGCTTAATTTTTTGTGAATATAGAAATTTGAGTCGTTTATGTCAAGTATATATTGGATTCAGAATTGATTGCGCAATCAAGCAGACTGTGGTATTGACCCCCGACGGCATCGGGGAGTGGGCGACTGCGTCCATCAGAGCAGGCCGGGGCAATTCCATCAAAATACTGCGTAAGCTGGATTTCCTTCATTCCCCGGGATTGCTTTATTCGGCTTTTACTTATAACTGCGGCTTCAGGGCCAACAGTGGTGAATACAAACGCATGGGGCTGGCGCCTTACGGTCATCCCGATTCCGAACAGACCAGATTACTCAAGCAGAAGCAAAAAAATCAACGAGCGCTTCTGGAAGCTGATCAATGCCTATAAGCAAAAGACCAGCCCAAATTATCCGATGCGGATGACTGGAAAACAAAATTCAAGCTGGATTAAATAAGTGACGAATATATGATCTTCAAAAAAAACATTCTTTATCGGGTTCACAGGAAAATAAAAGAGGCAATCAGCGCTAAAAAGAAAGTGCTGTTATGGAAATTAAGAGGATGCCCGGTTCCAGCTCCACATGCGGTCAAGCAAATGATTAATAAACATTATGCGGCAAAGTTTAAACCGAATATTTTTATCGAAACAGGCACATATATGGGTGAGATGATTGATGCGGTAGAAGGTCATTTTTCAAAAATCATATCTATTGAGTTTGATCCAAAACTTGCCAGCCGTGCGCAGGGAAAGTTTTCGTCCGCGCCGCATGTTACCATTTTGCAAGGTGACAGCGGCAAACTTCTGCCGGAGTTGCTGGCGGAAATAAACGAACCCTGTCTGTTCTGGCTGGATGCCCACTATTCGGGCGGCGTTACCGGACAGGCTGATTCGGAAACACCGATTATGAAGGAAATCACAGCTATTCTGGATCATTCCTGCTTGGAGCATGTTATTCTGATTGATGACGCCCGTGAATTTACCGGAAACAAAAACTATCCGACGTTGGCCACGCTCCGGCAACTCGTGCAACAAAGGCGAAAAGAATGGCAGATGATAGTGGAAGCCGACATTATCAGAATTCATAAATAATTTTTCTGACGTAATCTTCAGGGAGATTGGCCGATCTGTGTGCGCCGGTTAAAGCCTTCAATATCCTGAAGGCAGGTTTTTGCGTGACAAATTCCATAAGATCGCGATCATCGCCAGATGGAAATACAGGATGATTCCCTGGGCGCCGTAGAGTGCATCGTTGAAAAAGGCCTGAATCAGGTAGGCCGTGAAACAGGCAAAAAGACAAATCGACCAGGAGCGGAAGAATTCCTCTCTGCGCCTCCGAAATACATCCACCAGCATCCAGAAGGCCGTCAGCAGGAATGAGCAGCATAACGCAAGACCAATAAGGCCGGTTCTTACAGCAACATCAAGAAATGCATTGTGCGTGGCATTGATAATCTTCTTTTCCCCATTGATCAGAATTCCCTCCTGCCGGTATTTTTCGGGGAGACTGGCATTGTATTTGTCCAGGTTGACCATATTGTTTTTGCGAAAAATTTCGCCGCCGTAACCAACGCCAGCTATTGGATAGTCCTTGATAACTTCCATGGCCAAAGGATATATCTGGCTTCGTGGATCCTTTATTACGTTTTGACTTCCAAATCTTTCTTTAATTGTCGGCAGAAAGAGAATTGTCGTGATAATGATCGTGACGACGATCAGAATGGTTTTTTTTCGATAAATGCTCATGATCAGTAGCGCCACGAAGAAAGCTATCATGACGCCACGCGATTGATTGAGTATTGTTGCCAGAGATAATATTCCAAAGCAGATGAAATAGAAAATTTTATGAGTCATCATGTTTGTTCTGTATGTGTTTTGCAGGCTGAGCAGGGCAGCGAAAACTGTAGTAAAGCACATCCATCCGGTATACATTTCCTTGAAAGTCACGCCGAATCTTTCATTAAAAGCGTGTCCTTCGATGAAGTAGTATAAAATAATCCCGCCTATCGAAAATATCGTGGCGGAGGCGATGATGATGATGGCCAAGAGCTCCAGCCGTTTTGGTGAATTGTAGAAATTAATCAGTAAATACAGGACAATCAGATATTCCAGAAGGTATCCGCGCAGATCATGGAGTGTATTGGAAAAATCGAGAGTTGTAAAAAGGCCCAGCACTGCCCAGACCGAAAATAAAGCCAGCCCGGCAGTTAAAGGGGAGCGCAGCGTAAAATTTGTTTTTTTAAAAACAAGCAGGATCATCAGAGCCAGAATCGATAAATAGTAACACAACTCCTTGAGTGCGGACATGGAAAGCGCATTGACAAAGACATAACAACCCAGCAGAAAGGGGATGCTGAAATTGAGCAGAGAAAAGAATTTCTCCGATTTATCCGCGTCGGGGGGAAGAATAGATTTTCGAAAATTGCCAAGCTTCAATAGGATGTCCATTTCTGAGGTTCTTTTTTCAAGTCATTCATTATCTATGCGCAATGATTTTCCATTGCCTCCCGCACAACTTTTTTCACCTCTTCGGGAGTCAGCTCCTCCAGACAGCGGCTGTGTCCGCTTCCTTCGCAGCCCTTTTGGTGGCATGGGACGCAGTCCATATCCGGCAGGACCACACGGTGGCTTTCCCCGACGGGCGCCCAGTCAAACCACGAGGATGGCCCGTAAATTGTGACCGTCGGAACGCCGACGGCCGCCGCGATATGCGGCGCCGCGCTGTCCACGCCGATGTGCAGCCGGCTGAGGGCCAGCAAACCGGCCAGCTCACTGAGGCTTGTTTTGCCGGCAAAATTATAAGCCCGACCCCGGCGCTGGCTGATTAACCTTTCCGCTTTTGCTTCTTCCTCCGGTGAACCGACGATAATTGTCGGGAACGCGAATGATTGCCACAGCCAGTCAATAATTTCAATCCATTTTTGATCGTCCCATTCCTTATAAGACCAGCGGGAAAAAGGGTTGATGGTTATCCATTGATGTATGGAATCCGCCTTTTCCTGCTGTAAAATTTCCATCACCCGTTTCTTTACTGTGTTGGAAACCCACAGTCGCGGAATTTTATCCGTTGTATCAATCCCCAGAGTTCTAAGCAGCCGCAAGGTTTGTTCGGNNACCCGATAAGGCGCGCCCGTGGCAAAAGACAGGAATGCTCCCCGGTCTCCCAGGCGAAGGTCAACAACAAGGTCAAAATGCTGAGATCGGACGTCTTTCAAAAAAGATAATTGTCTTGCGACCTGATTAAATAAATTTCCACGATACTGCTTCACTTCGATTATGCGCTCAATAGAAGGATTTGCCTTTAAGAGGCCGCCGAAACCGTCTTTCACCATTACTGAAACTTTTGCGCCCGGAATTGAATTTTTTGCAGCCCATATGCTGGGTATTGTCCAGACCACATCACCGATATCTCCCAACTGAATAAGAAGAACTTTTCGGATGTTATCAGGAAGCCGGTATGTGGATTTATCGATGATGATCATAGCGTCAATGGTCTTTCCTGTTTTTTTGAGGCCAGGATTTCCGAATAAATGTCCCGGTACTGATTGGCTGCCGCATCCCAGGTATTTTGAAAAGATGTTTGAACGGCATCATCGGACATTTGCCGGCGAGTGTTTTCATCCAGGAGCAGATTAATCCGGGACGCGATGTATGGATAGTCCGATGGATCGGCAATGATGAAACCGTTTTTTCCTTCCTGAACCAGATCTTTTGCGCCGACGCGGCTGCTGATGATGACGGGGAGCCCTGCCGCCATGGCTTCGAGGACAACCATGCCGAAAGTGTCAAATTTGGAAAGCAT
>DFZJ01000202.1 GCA_002382045.1 Syntrophaceae bacterium UBA4059 | reverse complement strand
ATGAGATTACCACGACGCCTGAGAGGCGTCTCCTAAGAAACTTCACTGCAATTTGCGAGAACAAGGGGTTGCAACCCCTTGTTCTAACGGTGCGTGGATAGATCAGTTTCTTCCATGAATAACCAGTTTGTAAAACCGGTAAATGCTCGTAATGACAAAAGAGAATTGCGACACAGTCTCTCAGGGCGGGGACGCCCAAATATTAAAAAAGGCAAGCTGAAAAACTCAGCTTGCCTTTTTAATTCGGAGAAATTATTCCGCCGGGGCTTCTTCTTTCTTTTTGCGGGGCTTCTTGGGAGCTTCCCCTTCGGCCGGTTTCTTTTTGGGTTCTTTGTCGGCTGATGCTGCTTTCTTTTTTGGCTTGGCTTCCTTTTCCGGCGCGACCTGATCTTCTTTCGGCGCGGATTTTTCCGCCAGTTTCCGCGCTTTAGCCTGCTTCAATTCCTCGATTTTCAGCATGTTCTTATCAAATGCGGCGATACGAATATTCGTTTCTCTGATTTGCGATTTCAGATTTTTCACAAGAGGATCACTTTTAACTTTTTCGCTTGCGACCCCAAGTCCCGCCAGTTTCGAAAGCCGCAGATCCAGTTTCTTTTCCAATACCCGACGTTGCTCGATCCTGACGTCCTTATTTTTTGATGCCATTTTATCCTCCCCAAAAATATAAAAATAATTTAAACTGCGCGCGAAAATAGCAATATTTTCATTGGAAAGCCATAAATATTTTTCAGAAATCGTATTATGGTGAATCCAGAACTTCCCGGACTTCCATCCGGACTGTCCGCACCGCCTTCAGGATTTGCAGCACCATTCATCGCAGATCGATGCTCATCCGTCAGTTGCCCATCCTCAAAAAGCTTCCATGATTTTTTGTTTTTATTGCCATGATTATTAAATGAATGGGGCATTTTTTATGCTCCAGTTTGCGTCAATACATCTAAAAACTGAACAATCTGACAGCCGGTTTTATTGCCGCCTTCGTACGACGTGGGTTACCGCCGATGACGCCTACCGCACTGAAGCCTGCTTGTCTATCTTTGCAACAAACCGATCGTTTCAACGTGCTCCGTTTGTGGAAACATATCGAGAGGTTGAAGCTTCCGCAGGCGGTAGCCATGCCCGCTCAAATACTTTACGTCCCGCGCCTGCGTGGCCGGATTACAGGAAATATAGATAATATCCGGCGCATCCAATCCGGAAATTGCGGCAAGTGTTTCCGGACTCAAACCGGTACGCGGCGGATCAAGAACCATTAAATCAACGGCATCCTTCTTGCGTATCCGGTCTCTCAGAACCGCTTCAATATCACCACAAATAAATTCCGCGTTTTGTATCCCCTGTTTGCCGGCATTGACGCGCGCATACTGAATGGATTGTTCATTTATTTCAACGCCCATCACCCGCTCTGCATAAGATGCCAGAAATAGGGAGAAAAGCCCTGAGCCACAGCAGGCGTCGATGATGGTTCCCCTCTTTTTTGGGCCGGACAAACTACAGACTTCCTCTACCATCCGGCCTGTCAGATACAAATTGGCCTGAAAAAAACCCGTGCAGGGGACAAGAAATTCCCGGCCTTTTACAACACGCACAATGGATTCTGTGGAGCGATCCGGCGAACCGGACCAAAATGTTAAATCAGCGTTGTCCAATGAGGCACTCTGCCCCGTTCTGGCCTGCCGGATCTGATCATTAATGGTTTCATCCATAATTTCACAGCGTTCAATATCCACCACTCTGCCGCCGGAAACATCCATAAAACCGCACTTAAAACCTCCAGTCGTTTTCGCGACATGAAGCTGAGCCTTGCCTCTGTAGGCATAAGACTGAGGCGAAGGAATAATCTCACAGACTGGCGGCTGCAATATCCCCCCGATCCCGGAAAAAACTTCTTCAACCTGCTTTTTCTTGATTTTCAGTTGATGTTCGTAATGGATATGCTGATAAGAGCAACCGCCGCACCGGCCATAATAACGGCAAAGCGGTTGGGTCCTTTGCAGCGACGGTTCGATGATTTTCAGTAGACGCCCCCGGGCAAATTTTTTCTTTCGCTCAACGATTTCGATCTCCGCGATATCGTCAGGAGCGGTGAAAGGCACAAAAATAACAAAACCATCGGCACGCCCGACGCCATGACCGCCAAAAGCAACGGATTCAATGTTTAAAGTATAATGATCTTTGATCTGCATGAGCCTCCTGTCTCATACAATAGACAAGCTAGTCAAGACCCGGACGTATTTTTCTTTACAACACGATTGATTGTTGTTAATTAAACGCCTGACCAAAATTACGAGGAATTCATGATGAGCGCTGTCCGAAACTCAATCTTATGCCCCCATTGCCGGAAACTGATCAGTCTGGACGAGCCGGCCTGTCCTTATTGCGGGTTGATCCGCCCCGGCCTGCATGCAACCGCGGGGAAACTTCGCAATATCCTCTTCGCTTTTGAACCGGTCACCGCCATTATCTATGTCAATATTGCTTTTTTTGCACTATCCCTGCTGATCGATCCACGAGGAATTTTCATGGGAGGCAGCCCTTTCGGCTTCCTGTCACCCTCCAACCAGAGCCTTTTGAATCTGGGGGCAAGCGGCGCCATGCCTGTTCTGGTGTATCATAACTACTGGAGCCTCTTTTCCGCTTCATTTTTACACGGCGGAATTCTGCATATCGTTTTCAACATGATGGCGTTATATCAGCTCGGCCCCTTCGTGCTGCGTGAATTCGGCCTTCACCGTTTCGTCAACATTTACATTCTGGCCGGTGTTGCCGGTTTTGCCGTTTCCGTGCTCGCCTCCGTTCCCTTGACCATCGGCGCATCCGCCTCAATTTGCGGACTGATCGGCGCGGTCATTTATTTCGGAAAAAGCCGCGGCGGATCTTACGGGGACGATATCTTCAAGCAAGCGCTGGGATGGGTGGCCGGACTGATCATCTTTGGATTCATTTTCAGCGGCATCAATAACTGGGCCCACGGCGGCGGTCTTTTGTCGGGATGGCTGATCGCGTATCTGATGGGCTACAACGACCGGAATCCCGAGAGCGCCTGGAGTAAAATACTCGCCTACGCCTGCATGTTGATCACTGCCGGGGTTTTAATCTGGGCAATCGTCTCTTCTGTGTTTGGTAAATTCGCGGCGTAAAGAATGACGAAACAAAAAACCGGCATTTATAATTTCCTTACCAGCAGCCCTTTGAGATACCGGCCTTCGGGATGACCGAGGGCCAGGGGATGATCCGGCCCGGCCGAAAATCTATCCAGTAACTGCAAGTCGCTCTGCGCATCGCGCGCCGCCCCCTGCACGATTTTGTAAAACAAATCTTCTTCAATAAAATTGGAGCAGGAAAACGTGGCCAGCATCCCGCCCCGGGCCAGATGCTTCATGGCCTGCAGATTGATTTCTTTGTAGCCCCGGGATGCTTTCGGCACATCACGTTTGGTTTTGGCAAACGCCGGCGGATCAAGAACGATCAGATCAAAATGCTCCCGCAAATCACGCAGATACTGAAATACGTCCGTTTCAATCACCGGATGATCAACCATTGATAAGCCATTGAGACGCAAATGCTCCGACGCGGCAGCGCAGGCGGACTTGGAAATATCCAGAGAGAAAACTTTTTTCGCCCCGCCTGCCGCGGCGTAAACCGAAAACGCGCCAGTATAGCAAAAACAGTTTAAAACAGTCCTATCGCGGGACAGCGCACCCAGTTTTTCTCTGCTGCCACGCTGATCCAGAAAAAAACCTGTTTTCTGCCCGCCGATAAAATCCACGTCAAACGAATAACCGTTTTCCATGATCCGCACGGCGCCCCTCTGATCGTCGCCATAGATAAATCCCCGGCTATCCTGCAGCCCCTCCAGACCGCGGGAACGTCCCGCGCTCTGTTCATAGATTCTGGCAGGCTTCAGATGGGCAATCAAGGCATCCAGAATATTTTGTTTTTGCTTTTCCATACCGGCCGTGGTGACGGAGATGACCTGCGTATCGTCATAGACATCCACAATCAGCCCGGGACATCCGTCGCCTTCGGCATTCATCAGGCGATAGGCGTTGGTCTTCGCGTTCACCAGTCTCCGGCGCAACTCTAATGCCGCCTGCACACGCTCATTCCAGAAAGCCGCGTCAACCGCCTGATTGCAATCCCGAGTTAAAACACGAAAAGAGATATCCGTACGGCCGTTGAAAAATCCCAAAGCCAGCGGTTGACCTCTGGAATCCTTCGCCAGCACGATATCCCCGTCGGATGGTTGCCCCTTCATCCCGGCAATCGCGCCGGAAAATAACCACGGGTGCCCGCGCAGAAGTGACGCCTCCCTGCCGTTTTTCAAGGTAATCTCCGGATAATTTATTTTTGTCATAATGGTTTATTTAGCTTTTCGGGCTTGAATTTGCAAGCCGGATTGTATTATGTGTGTTCAATCTTGCAGGGACGAATAACCTGAAGGTTACACGGTAATTATTCGCCCCTACCCATCAAGGGAGAAACCTATGTATGCAGTCATTATGGCCGGAGGACGCGGCACACGCTTCTGGCCCAGGAGTCGGGAGAAGAAACCGAAACACCTGCTGGACATCACGAGCGACCGGACCATCATCCAGGAAACCGTTGACCGGATCTCGCCGCTTGTCCAACCCGAAAATATTTTAATTGTGACCGGTCGAAAACACGCAAGGGAATTAGTAAGACAACTCCCCGAAGTTCCCGTTCAAAACATTCTCATCGAACCGGTCAGACGGAACACGGCCCCCTGCATCGGTCTGGCCGCTATCCACGTTATGAAAAGATGCAAAGACGACGTCATGATTGTTCTGCCTTCCGACCACGGCATTGCTGATCCCGCCCAATACCGCAAAGTCATCGCTGCTGCGGCAAAGGCTGCCGAAAAAGGAAACGCTCTTGTGACGGTGGGCCTCAAACCCACCAGCCCGCACACCGGGTTCGGCTATATGGAAGGCGGCGCATCCGCCGGCCGGATTGCCGATCAGCCATTGCTGCGCGTGAAAGCTTTCCGTGAAAAGCCGGATCGCAAAAAGGCCGAAGCTTTTGTGAAAAGCGGTAATTTCTTCTGGAACAGCGGCATGTTCATCTGGAAAGCTTCAACGATATTAAATGAAATAGAGCGATTTTTGCCGGATTTATATTCAGGACTGATGACGATCAAGGCCTCGCTGGGAAAATCCTCTGAAGCCAAAACGCTGTCAGCGACTTACAAAGGACTGGCGTCGATCTCGATCGATTACGGCGTCATGGAAAAAGCCAAAGACGTGTTTATGATTCCGGCAAGTTTCGGCTGGAGCGACGTGGGAAGCTGGGATACGCTGTGGGAAATATCCGCCAGGGACAAAAACGGCAACGCCGCGACCGGCGGCTCTCAGGCCATCTTTGAAAACACCGAGAATGCTCTTGTTTACAGCCCGAAAAAGCTGGTGGCGTTGATCGGCATGAAGGATGTCATTGTCGTCGAAACAAAAGACGCCCTGCTCGTCTGTAAAAAAGGTCAATCGCAGGACGTCAAGAAAATCGTGGACCTGCTGGAAGCCGGCGGAGAAAATCAGTTGCTCTGAGTCTCGTCCGGAAAATCCTTCAGATAAACCGGTTTGCCCTTTACGGGGAATTTTCCTTCGTTCAATGCTTTGATGAGGGCATCAAGGTTCGTCCGTTCGTCATCAAAGGCGATGATCAGGAAATTCGGTTGCTGTGTTTGATGCTTTTTAACGCCGTCATTTTTTTTCAGGATAGTCCCTATCCTTCTGCCGGCCCCTCAGGAAAAACACCCGGGAACGGTCAGCTGTACTATTTTTTCCGAAGCTATGGCGGTAAACGCAGGCAACATCAGGAAAATAAATATTAAAAAAAGGCTCGCGATTTTCTTCATGATTAGCTCCACATCTGTAATTGGAATGCTGATTACGCCAAGTCACTAAAAGATGCAACGGCAATTTACAATTGACAGGGGATGTTTTATTTGGAATAAAAAGCTCAAGATTGAAAACAGAAAGAAATATTAATGACCATCTCCTTATCTTCCCCATTTATCTTGGCATCCGCCTCGCCGCGCCGTGAAGAACTATTGAGATCCGTGGGATTGAAGTTTAAAATCATTCCCGCTGATGTTGACGAAACCTATCTCCAGGGCGAAAGCCCCCGCGCTCACGTTCAAAGGCTTTCCCATGATAAAGCAGGGGTGATCGCCGGTCGATATCCGAAAGCCCTGGTGCTGGGCGCGGATACAATCGTGGTAATCGACGGTTTGATTCTGGGTAAACCGAAAAATAAAAAACAGGCGCTTGAAATGCTCGAAAGGCTCAGCGGGCGCAGACACACCGTATTCACAGGTTTTACCATTGCCTGCGCCGG
>DFZJ01000069.1 GCA_002382045.1 Syntrophaceae bacterium UBA4059 | reverse complement strand
TTATTTACGGATAAGCACTAAAAATCCAGAGGAGGTTGTCGCCCATGGCCAATAAGCCCATCGTCATGATCAGTTCTTATCCGCCCAGATTGTGCGGTATCGCCACCTTTTGCGAAGAGGCGCGCGAGTTTATTCAGAAAGCCAACCCGGATCGGAAAGTTCTGGTTATCAGTCATCTTGACGGCAAGGGAAGCGGCGTGTTTCCGATCATCGATATGCAGCGGGTCGACTGGTGGAAACCTGTAGCCGAAAAAATCGAAAAACTGAACCCGTATGCCGTCCATATCGAACACGAATACGGCCTTTACGAATATCGGGATGCACGCGGCATCGGCGACGGCAACGACGGTTTCCTCGATCTTTTGGAAGCCATCGGTCACTTCCCTCTCATTGTGGAACCCCACACCGTGCATGGACGACTGACCGATTTTGAAGCCGATTTTATTTATAAGCTGAGCCGCCGCAGCCATCTGGTGCTTTTTAAATGCCATTATCAGAAATGGCGTTTGGATTGGACCTTTCAGGGCAGAGGGTGGGCACTGCCAAAAAACATCATGGTTGTGCCCCACGGTGCGCGTTCTGACAAGCGGTGGGGCACCCATGAGATTCACAATATCAGAGAAGCCTTCGGTTTGAACAAAACGGATTTGTCCGACCATGTGGTGGGGATGATCGGATGGATTCAGTCCAACAAGCGTTGGGACATCCTGCTTTCCATGTGGGAAGATATTCACAACGAGATCAAATCGCGTACCGGACAGGATTGGGATCTTTTGGCCGCCGGCGCCATGCGCGACCCCAATCACCGCAAGGACTACGAAGAATGGAAGTCGGAAGTGCATATGTTGGAAAAAAAAGGGATCGCCCACTACTATGAATTTATTCCCCGGGGGGATGACTACTATAAAATAATGGCGATCTGCGATTTCATTGTGCTGCCCTCCATTGACGAAACCCAGTCCGGCACCCTGGCGCGCATCATTTCCTTAAACAAGCCCTATATCACAACCGCCCCAATGGAAGGGCTCACCGCCCAGACGCTGGAAAGCGAAGGCGGCTTGCTCTTTACCACCAAGGAGATGCTGCGTCGGAAGGTGGTCAAGCTGGCAACAGATGAGAGATTGCGCCTGGAGCTGGGAGAGAACCTGAAACGCTACCTCGATCATGTGGTCTGCTGGGAAGTGGTGGCCCGGCGCTACAACGAGGCCTACAAATTGGCGCGCAAGGCGGCCCGGACCGGCCAGCCCGTTGTTTTGGACTTGGAGTTTTAAACCGGCGTAAAGGAGATGCCATGAATCCTTTGATTTTCAGGGAATATGACATTCGCGGTGTCGTGGACAAGGATTTCGATGTGGATGACGCGGAAAAAATCGGCCGTGGCTATGCAACCTATTTACTGGAGCACGGCGGCAGACGCTGTGTGGTCGGCCGTGATTGTCGAATGAGTTCACAGGCGATTCGAGATGCCCTGATCAAGGGCATAACCAAAGGAGGCGTGGATGTGATCGATGTGGGACTGTGTCCCACGCCGCTTCTTTATTTTGCCAATCGGCACCTGGGGGCTGACGGCGGCGTTATGGTTACCGCCAGTCACAATCCGCCGGAATACAACGGATTCAAGATCTGTTTGGGCGCTGACACCCTCTTCGGACATGAAATCCAGAACCTTAAAAAGATCATCGAATCCGGAGAATGTGCCTCAGGCGAAGGATCGCTGGACGAATTCAGTATATTGCCCGTTTATTGCGACTACCTGGCCGACAACATTCGATTGGCGCGTCCCATACGAGTGGCCGTGGACGCCGGCAACGGAACCGGCGGTTTGGCGGCCGGAGCCGTTTTTAAACGGTTGAATTGCGAGCTTTCTGAACTGTTCATGGAGCCCGATGGAACCTTTCCCAATCACGAGCCCGATCCAACCGTGCCAAGGAATTTGGAAATGTTGTCCAAAACCGTGGTTGAACAAGGTTTGGAATTGGGTATCGCCTTTGACGGCGATGCCGATCGGCTCGGCGTGGTGGATGAAAGCGGGCGAATCCTTTACGGCGACATGCTGATGATTCTTTTTGCGCGGGAGATCCTCAAGGACAACCCCGGCGGAAAGTTCATCGGGGAAGTGAAATGCTCCCAAGTCATGTACGACGAGATCGAACGCAACGGCGGTGTGTCCATCATGTGGAAGACGGGGCATTCTCTTATCAAGAAGAAGTTAAAAGATGAAAATGCGCTTCTTGCCGGGGAGATGAGCGGGCACTTCTTTTTTAAGCACCGGTATTTCGGATTCGACGATGCCATCTACGCGGCTTGCCGCCTCATGGAGATTTTGTCCAAGGATAATAAACCCCTGTCCGCTTATCTTTCGGATCTGCCCAAAACCCACAATACCCCCGAGATCCGCGTTGATTGCCCGGATGATAAAAAGTTCGAGCTCGTGGCGAAGGTAAAACGGGCGCTTTCCGCAAACCACCGGACAATCGATATCGATGGTGTGCGAGTGGTTTTCGAGGACGGCTGGGGGCTTGTCCGGGCGTCCAACACCAGTCCCGTCATCGTCCTTCGATTTGAAGCTGTATCCGAGTCACGACTGAGGGAAATCAAGGATCTGGTAGAGACAGTGGTCGATGAGGCGAAAGCCGATTTCCAATAGAGACTATGGAAACAAGCAAGGAATCGAAAATGAGCGATACAAGATTCAAGGAGCTTTTTACCAGGCACAGCGCCAACCCCATTATCCAGGCAAGGGACCTTCCCTACCAGGCCAACGCGGTGTTCAACGCGGCGGCCACGCGGTGCGGCGACGACACCTTGCTGCTCATGCGCGTGGAAGACCGCCGCGGGCTGTCTCACCTTACCGCGGCGCGTAGCCGGGACGGCGTGACCGACTGGCGGATCGATGCCCGGCCCACCTTTTCGGCCGATCCGGAAAATCATCCCGAAGAGATCTGGGGCATCGAGGACCCCAGGATCACCCGAGTCGACGAGCTGGATCTATGGGCCGTGGTGTACACGGCTTATTCCCGGGGCGGTCCGCTGGTTTCCCTGGCCACGACCAGGGATTTCAAGACTTTCGAGCGCAAGGGAGTCGTCATGCCGCCCGAAGACAAGGATGCCGCCTTGTTTCCGGCGCGGTTCAACGGGCGCTGGGCCATGCTTCACCGGCCGGTTCCGGGATTCGCCGGTGTCGGAGCGCATATCTGGATCTCCTTCAGCCCGGACTTGAAGCATTGGGGCGACCATCAAATCCTGCTGCCGGCCCGCAAGGGCGGCTGGTGGGACGCCAACAAGGTCGGTCTTTCGCCGCCGCCGCTGCGAACCGAAAAAGGGTGGCTGATTCTCTACCACGGCGTCAGAAATACCGCCTCCGGGTGCATTTACCGGTTGGGGCTTGCGCTGTTGGACTTGCAGGACCCGACCCGGCTGGTGGCCAGGGCGGACGAATGGGTGTTCGCTCCGGAAGAGGTCTATGAGACCGATGGCGATGTGGACAAGGTGGTGTTTCCTTGCGGTTGGTTGGTCGAAGGAGACGATGTCCGGATCTATTACGGCGGGGCGGACAAATGCATCGCCCTGGCCACGGCGCGGGTGTCGGAGTTGCTGGATTGGCTCGAAAAGCACAACCAGCAGGACCGGCGCATGTGGGGGTAGTCATGAAGATCGCCATGCTGTCGCCCATCGCTTGGCGCACGCCGCCGAGGCACTACGGTCCCTGGGAAAACGTGGTCTCCCTGCTGACCGAGGGCCTGGTGGCGCGCGGGATCGATGTGACCCTGTTCGCCACCGGTGAGTCGCAAACCCGGGGCCGGCTGAAAAGCGTCTGTACCAAGGGGTACGAGGAAGACGCCGAAATGCTGCCCAAGGTGTGGGAGTGCCTGCATATTTCCGAGGTGTTCGAGCAGGGAGACGCCTTTGACCTGATTCACAACCACTTCGACTATCTGCCGCTGACCTATTCCGGCATGACCGCGACGCCGGTGGTGACCACCATCCACGGCTTCTCGTCGCCCAAGATCTTGCCGGTGTACAAGAAGTACAACGGCAAATGCTTTTATGTGGCCATCAGCGAGGCCGACAAGTCGCCGGAGCTGGACTATGCCGCCGTCATCCATCACGGCATCGACCTTGGCCGGTTCACCTTCAGGTCCGATCATGGAGCTTATCTGCTCTTTTTCGGCCGCATCCATCCTGAGAAAGGCGCCGCCGAGTGCATCGAGGTGGCCCGCCGAACCGGCATGAAGCTCATCATGGCGGGCATCATCCAGGACCAGGGTTATTTCGACACAAAGATCAGGCCCTACTTGGATGACAACCGCATCGTCTATGTGGGCAGCGCCGGGCCGGAAAAACGCGACGAACTGCTGGGTGGCGCATACGCCCTGTTGCACCCCATCGGTTTCGACGAGCCGTTCGGCCTTTCCGTGGTGGAATCCATGGCCTGCGGCACGCCGGTGGTGGCCTTTACCAGGGGAAGCATGCCGGAAATCATCGCCCACGGGGAGACCGGGTTCCTGACCGAAAACCTCGATGAAATGGCCCAAGCCTTAAACAATGTCGGGGACCTTGACCGCCATAAGTGCCGCCAATGGGTCGAGGCGCGCTTCAGTGTGGAGCGCATGGTTGCGGATTATATCCGGGTGTATGAAACCGTCATCAAACCGGACCCGGCGCGAAGACCACCGGCCCTGGGGATTTTACGAGGTGTTGGCGGACAAGCCGGATCACAAGGTCAAGCGAATCACCGTCTATCCCGGGCAGCGTCTGAGCTACCAGCGCCATTTCAGACGCTCCGAGCACTGGTACGTGCTCAGCGGCACCGCGGTGGTGACCCAAAACAGCGAAGACATCGAGCGGATGTCCGGCCAGGCCATCGATCTGCCGGTGGGGACCTGGCACCGCATCCGCAATCCCGGACCGGACAACCTGGTGTTCATCGAGGTACAGACCGGAGACTATTTCGGAGAGGATGACATTGAAAGATCAGAGGACGATTATGGCAGAGTCTAAGGAACCGATCGTTCGGCGTTACGAGAAAAATCCCATACTGACCAAGCATGATGTGCCGTACCCGGTGGAAACGGTGCACAACGCCGGCGTGGTCAAGCACAACGGTAAATATGTCATGCTGTTCAGATCCCACCTGCGCAATGGCCGGTCGATCATCGGTCTGGCGGAAAGCAGTGACGGCGTGCGGTTTGCGGTCAGGCCCGAGCCGTTCATCACACCGGCCAAGGCCCAGCCGTTCGCCGAGTACGAGGCCTTCGGCGTGGAAGATCCGCGCATCTGTCCCATGGAGGACGGCTACCTGGTCACCTACTCGGCCTATTCCCAACACGGCGTACGGGTGGCCCTGGCCAGAACCACGGATTTCGAGCGCCTGGAACGGATCTCCCTGATCACCCAGGCGGATTATCGCAACGTGGTCATTTTCCCTGAAAAAATAGGCGGCCGCTACGCCCGGCTGGACCGACCCCATTCGGAAACCTCACCATGGTCCATCTGGATTTCCTATTCGCCGGACCTGGTGCATTGGGGGGATGCCAAGGTCGTCATCAAGCCCATGGCCTACCATTGGGATGAAATGAAGGTCGGACCGGGGGCCACGCCCATCAAAACCGAAAAAGGATGGCTGAACATCTTTCACGGCGTGTTCAAAACCATGGACGGTGCCGTCTACCGGCTCGGCGTGGCCCTGCATGACCTTGCCGATCCGTCAAGGGTCTTGGGCGTAGCCGACGATTGGATACTTCAACCCGAGGACCTGTGGGAGATCAGCGGGTACGTGCACAACGTGGTTTTCTGCTGCGGCGCGGTGGCCGAGGACGACGGTACGGTAAAGATCTATTGGGGTGGCGCGGACACGGTGATGTGTGTCGGCACGGCAATGATTGCCGATTTGGTGGATTTGTGTCTCTCAAATCCCCGTCCCGCGCTTGAATGAGATGAGGTGTTGAAATGGAAAGCATCGACAAGAACCTGGTTGCCATTATCATGGCCGGCGGCGTGGGCACGCGGTTTTGGCCGCTCAGTACCCATGAACGGCCCAAGCAGTTCATCCAACTTTTTGATGACCGCAGCCTGCTGCAAAAAAGCTATGACCGAGTGGCTGGCATCGTGCCGGATGAACGCGTGATTGTACTGACCAACCGGCAGTTCACGCCGCTGGTTCGCGAGCAACTTCCCAACATCCCGGACCGGAATATCATCGGTGAGCCCGAGCGCAAGGACACCGCTGCCGCAGTATGTCTCGGTGCGCTGGTCGCCATGAAGCGCTTCGGTAACCCGGTGATCGTCATCTTGACGGCCGATCATTTGATCGACCCGGTTGAAAAATTTCAGCAGACCTTGATTTCAGCCGTGAAGGAGTCCCGTCGTACCGGCGCACTCTACACCTTCGGAATCAAACCGACCCATCCGGCCACCGGCTATGGTTACCTGGAAGTTGGCCAAAAAACCTCTATGGATCAAGACGTAGAGCATTTTCATGTCGTCTCCTTCAAGGAAAAACCGAATGCCGAGCTTGCCGGGCAATATCTGGAATCTGGGCGGTATTTATGGAACTCGGGTATGTTCGTGTGGACCGCCGATGCCATTTTCAATGAATTGATCCTTCACCTGCCAAATCATGTTGAACATTTGGCCAAGGCCGTGGAGAAGATGGACACAGACCAATGGGAAGATGAGTTGCAAGAGAAGTTTGCGGTTCTAAATCGGATTTCCATCGATTATGCGGTGATGGAAAAAGCTCGGGATGTTCGTTGCGTGGCCGGAGAATTCTCATGGAAGGATGTGGGCGGATGGTTGGCGATCCAGGATTTTCTGGCTCACGACGCCAACGGCAATTTTATCAAAGGCAGGGTCCACGCGCTGGACGCCCAGGGCAATTTGGTCTTTTGCGATCAACCCCAGGAAACATTGGCCATGGTGGGTGTCAGCGACGTGGTGGTGGTCCGTGCGGGGGAAAAGACCCTTGTCGCTCATAAAGACCGTTTGGAAGATGTTAAACAAATCGTCGAATCCATGATTACACGTTGACAGGAGGTTGCTGATGAAGATGAATATATATTTACCAGGAATTGCTTCTACTAAGCAAGATAAAGCTAAAACACTGATAAAAGAACGAATAAAACACCACATGGAGCCATACCTAACCAATACAGGTGGCTCGAATAGCGAGATAGCTGTTGTCGCCACCAAACAAGCAGACGGTGCTGGCGAATGGGAAATCAGGCTTCGTACGTATCTCCCTCCAAAAGCCTTTTTGGTTGCTCAATCACAGGCGGACAAACTGGAGCATGCCATTGAAGCCGCCTTGGCGAATCTCCTCGAAAAGGTCGAAAGCCATATCGCGCGAGTCCGACGCCAAGAGTCTTCCAAGCGCCGATCGCGCCGATCGCGTCTCAAAAAGCTGAAAAAGCAGCAAGATGCCTTGTCGTCAGGCAGCGTTAACGATGCCAGGTCCATGATCGATAAGCTGCTGCCGAAACTCAAGCGCGCTGTGAAAAGAGAGCTGACATTTTTACGATGTCAAGGGGACTTGCCGCCCAATTATCCGACAATTCAGGATGTAGTAAACGAAGTCGTCGCAGCAGTAATAGCCGTTTGGAAACCGGGAATGAACAGCCAGGAGGCCTACCTTCGCCTGCTGAAAGAAATGCATGAGGTACTTGACAAAGAAGTTCAGGCAAGCAGGACCTTCGGTGAAATGGTTTCCTTGGAGGAGCAGGCGCCGATTGACCCTACTGATCAAGCCGAAATCATGGTCGGTGAAGAATTTTATGAATTCTGGCAGCCGGATGAACTGTTGCGCATCGAAGATGTGATTGCCGGCGAAGCCTCAGAAATTCCCGCAACAGGCACGCGTGACGATCAGAAGGTGGGCTATACGCTTCGCTTGTTAAAGGATCTGCCCATCGCCTGGCGACGGGCTTTGATGCTGCATGAGCTTGAGGATATTGCGGAGGAAGAACTGACAAGAATTTTGGGTGTCGACTTGCCCACTGTTTCTTCCCGGATCACCCAGGCCGATCATTATGTTCGAGCAAGACTGATGGAGGCGGGATTTGAAGCTCGGACCGGTGGCCTGCTTTCAGATTTCAGGAATGGGGGACCCGAATGAATCGGTGGATAATAATCATTCTTTTTTCCGCATGGCATTGCTTTTTTCAGCCTGCCGCGGGCGCGTATGCACAGGAGGAAGAAGCGAAAACGGCTCCTTCCGCACTGAATGGTGCCGTGGTGTTGGACGCCTCGAATCGTTCGACGACACAGCATTCACTCAAGATAGACAACAAAAAAATCAACTACACGGCCACTGCGGCTTCAATCACTGTTCAGAGCGAACAGTCAGCGCCGGTCGGCCGGATTTTTTACATATGCTATTGTATCCAACAAAAGGGCCAAGATAAGAGGCCGCTTACGTTTGTGTTTAACGGTGGTCCCGGCGCGGCATCCGCATATCTTCATATCGGGGCCATAGGGCCGCAACGTGTTGTTTTCAATGAGGACGGCTCTGTGCCGCCAATGCCGGCACGTATCGTGGAAAACTCGAAAAGCTGGCTGGCATTCACCGATCTGGTTTTTGTCGATCCTATCGGGACAGGGTACAGTCGTGAAATTAAACAAGACCAAAGCACCGTTCAAAAAAACAACGAATCGAAAACGCTAAAATTTTCCGACAATCCGACAGGTCGCGCCAAAGCTTGGGGCGTGGAGGAAGATATCGACTCATTGGCCCGGTTTATCCGCGCCTACCTGACACAAGAGGACCGCTGGTTGTCTCCCATCTATTTGGTGGGTGAAAGTTATGGCGGCTTCCGTGTCGCCCGTTTATCCGAATTGTTGCAGTCCGATTTCGGCATCGCATTGAACGGCCTGGTTCTTATTTCGCCGGCTCTGGATTTCAGTGTGCTTTGGGGAGATGAAAGAAGCCTCTGGCCTTGGGTGGCGCTGCTGCCGAGCTATGCCGCCACGGCGGCAATCCATCAGCGCAGTGAGCAGACAGCTTATGTGGCGGAACATCCTCGCGAGTCTGTTGCCGAGGCCGAGCAGTTCGCAATGACGGATTATCTTACCGGGTTGGCCGCAGGTTCGCTGGAACAAGATCGGTTCAATCTGATGAGCCGTCTGACAGGATTGGATGCTCAAGACGTAAAGCGTTGGGCCGGCCGTGTGCCGCCGGTGTTTTTTGCCAAGCAGCTGCTCTCTGACAAGGGCTTTCTTGTGAGTCTTTACGATGGGTCGATTACTCAGATCGATCCAAATCCCGCCAGACAAATACTTGCCGGTGGTGATCCCTACCTTGATCGTCTCAATGCCCCCGTGACGGCCGCTTTTAACAGCTATGTGCGCAACCAATTGAATTTTAGAACTGACTTGCCTTATCTTATTTTAAATGAAGCTGTTTTCGAGTCTTGGAACTGGCGATCGGGGATTCAGGGCGAGCAGGGTTTTGTCGAAGCGGTTACGGATTTAAAACAAGCCTTAAGCCTCAATCCCGACATGCGGGTCTTCATCGCTCATGGCGTCTTCGACCTGGTAACTCCCTATTTCGCATCCGAAATTGCGATCAGGCAAATGGGATTGCATCAACTGATACGCAACAATATCAGTTTAAACATTTACCATGGCGGTCATATGCCTTACCTGCATCGAAAGTCTCTTGATGCCATGTTCCAAGATGCAGGCCGGTTTTATTCGAGATCAAAATAAAGCCTCATTGTCATGAGTTGATAGAAATAAAAGGGTTTTCATGTGAATAGTTATCCGGAGGTGTGATGAAAAAAGAATATAAATTTTCCATTTGGTACCTGCTGATCGGGATTTGGGCGGTGCTGATCGTTCAAAACCTGCTCTATTCCGCGATGGCTGTTCGTGTCATTCCCTACAGTGAATTCCTTTCAGCATTGAAGGAAAAAAGAATCATCGAGGCGCGGGTGAGCGAAAACCAGATCCAGGGCAAAATGGTGTTGACGAATGATCCCGGTGGCCAGATTGCTTTCAGAACCGTTAAGGTGGACCCGGAAACCTCTAGTATATAGTACAGTTTAAAGT
>DFZJ01000057.1 GCA_002382045.1 Syntrophaceae bacterium UBA4059 | reverse complement strand
GCAATGCCGCGTCATCTTCAAATATACATGTGAATACATATCGTCCGTATTTCAAAGCCGGCAACCATATTGAGATGTATTTTTAAGTTCGATGGAGCGTAATTATCTAATACAAATATTCATGGATAGTCAAGGCAATAAACCAAATAAATCCGCCTGCATGTAAGCGGGAATCCGTCATTAACCTGTGATTAAGGAAAAAAATAAAGGCACACTCTTCGGTGCAGAGCCGTCTTCACCCTCTTCTCACCGGCATCGGCTGGACCCATCTTTTGTTGTCGCCGTCGTAATACCATTTATCGGAAAAACCGCGGCGGCGGATGAACGTCGGATGGTCGGCCCAGAGCAGCATTTCTTGATAGGCATCATGAATCTTACGAAAGGTGGCAGCCTTGCCGCCCGCATCAGGGTGATGAATTTTCACTTGCCGCCGGTAAGCGTTTTTAATCATTTTAATCAGATCACGGGAGCCCAGATCAGCCTTGGCCATATCCAGCAGGATTAAATTTTCCGGTTTGGCTGTTGCCACCTTGATTAATCGTGGCCGCATTAGCCCCTCTGAAATCACATGTCTTTCCGCCAGTTCCAAAACCCGCCGGGAAGCCAGATAGTTTTTCCTGGTCTTCTTTTCTTCTTCCCACCAGGCATCACCCAACCTGTTGGTCAGAACTCCGAAATCCTCGGCCGGCTTCATGCCATCCGTGCGCAAAGCTGTATAGCGGAATATCTCACGGATACCATGAGGGACAACATCCAGAATGATCATGTCCCCGGTAAAATAAAAGGATGCATAGCGTGTGTTCAAAGCCTGCAAAAGACCGCTTCGGGTATTGAGCTTCTGCCTGAGATGCTGGCGGCATTTGACGGAGCAATAGCGCCGCTTCCCGATATTATTCGCCGTGCCGCAGGAAAGACAGGCATGCTCCTTGTGGTCGTGAGATGCAGATTTGCTTTTGATTAACATGATGCAACGAAAAACAGCCGGTTCATGTTTCCGATCAAACCGACTGTTTTGCCTGTCCTCCAAATATCTATTTTGCTGCTGCCAGATACCCCTTTGCCAGCGCTTTGTTCACGTGCAGCACGCCTTTGTTCATATCCTTCATCGGATAGTCGGCGGTGATCAAAGGCAGAGCATCCGCTTCGGCCTGGGTTTTGATGACCGATCCAACCGGAACATAGCGGCCATCCGCCACTTTGACACCCATCAAAATAACGCCCGGTTCGATGACGCAATCCTTCCCGACAAAAGATTTAAACACCAGCACCTTCATCCCGACAAAGGTATCATCCATAACCACAGCCGGCCCGTGAATCTGCACCTGATGCGCCAGTGACACACGGTTTCCGACATAAACCGCGTATTTTTTACCATCGACTTCCATCAGATTCTTTTCCACCGGCTGACCATCCAGCTCCGTCTCCAATGCATGGATCACCACACCATCCTGCACATTGGTTTCATGGCCTACATACAACGGCTGGCCTTCATCGCCGCGGACACAGGCGGTCGGCGCGACCATCACATTGTTCCCCAGAATAACATTGCCGATCACGGCCGCCAGCGGATGAACAAAGGTATCCGAACCGATGACAGGATCAGACACTTTTGCGCTGAAATCCGTTTTGACGTTTTTTTCAATCATATATTTACCTCCGTTTTGATAATGTTCTGCCGGGTTAAACTCAAAAGTTCACCCCTTCAGATTCTCTTATTTTTTTCCCGTTCCAGCAAATCCTGCCATACGCCTGCCACTTTCTTTTCCGTTTCGAAAACGTTGCAGGAATTGTCAATCACAATATCAGCAAGGCCAGCTTTTTCACCAATCGGCATCTGAGAATTCAAGCGAAGCTCAGCATCATCTCGACAAACGGCATTTCGCGTCATGAGGCGCTCAATTTGCTGTGCAGGCTCAATCATCACTAAAATCGTCAATTCAAACAAATGCTGCATTCCGCCTTCGAATAAAAGGGGCACGTCCGACAAAACAATGGCGTGCGGCGTCTGTGTTTGAATTTCTTCCAGAAGCCTGCACCACTCTTCAAAAATGCGCGGATGAACGATGGTGTTGAGCCTTTTGAGCAAAGCCTGATCGTTGAAAACCACCGCCCCCAGTTTGTTGCGGTCGATTCTCCGGTCCGGCCGCAGAATCTCCGGGCCAAAATAGTTAACAACATCCTGCCACGCGGGTTTCCCCGGTTCCTGCACTTCATGAGCCAGCAGGTCAAAATCAATCAGATGACCGCCGTGGCGCACAAACATTTGCGCCACGGTGGATTTCCCGCAGGCGATACCGCCCGTCAATCCAACGTTTAACATGGTTTATTATTGAGATCATAAATGAGACGCAAACCTTCCAGGGTCAGCATCTCTTCGATTTTATCAATGCTCTTTGCTTCCTGTGCCACAATCCGCGCCAGACCTCCCGTTGCAATCACCATGGGGTTTGTTTTGACCTCGGCTTTCATTCGCGCAACAATACCATCCACCAGTCCCGCATAACCGAACATGATACCAGCCTGAATGGCGCTTACGGTGTCCTTGGTGATGATGGTCTTAGGCCTGCTGAATTCGACACGCGGCAATTTCGATGCCCTTTCAAAAAGCGCTTCACTGGAAATCACGATACCCGGCGAGATGCAGCCGCCCATGTATTCGCCTTTGGGCGACACATAATCAAAGGTAGTTGCCGTGCCGAAATCCACAATAATGGATTCTTGACGATACTTGTGAAAAGCGGCGACCGCATTGACAATCCGGTCCGCACCCACTTCTTTGGGATTATCGTAAAAAATAGGCATGCCCGTTTTAATGCCGGGGCCTACGATCATCGGTTTGATGCTGAAATATTTGATGCAGAGAGGTTCCAGGATGTTGAGCATGGGGGGCACAACACAGGAAATAATAATCGCCGTAACGGCTTTGATCTCTTTTTCTTTCATCCGGCTGGAATGATAAAGATTGGAAATCAGAACACCATACTCATCAATAGTGTGATCAATCTCCGTCCGGATCCGCCAGTCAAGGACTAAATGCTCGCCAGCATAGAGACCTAAAACCGTATTGGTGTTACCGACATCAATGACTAACAGCATATGACTCACCTCTTTAGAATTGTCGCGTCTCCCGCCGAGACATGAATCGTTTTATTTTTATCCGTCAGAAGAATTAATGAACCGTCTTCTCCAAGTCCAATGGCCTTGCCGCCGGCCGCTTCTCCATGAAACATCACCGCAACAGGTTTACCGATCATCGGCGACAGGGCAAGCCACTTTTCTTTGATCGGGTCAAACCCGCTTTGCAGGAGTTGTTTATACCATTTTGCCAAATTTTCATACAGGCTAACTATCAATTCCTCCCGCGAAATTTTCCGCCCTGACCCTATGGCCAGAGAGGTGGCAATAGATTGAATATCCTGTGGAAATTGTTCACGGTTCAGATTGACGTTGATACCGATTCCCACCACAACAAAATCAATGGCGTTGCCCGACATTTTCATCTGAGACAGGATTCCGCAGACCTTTTTACCTTCAATCAGGACATCATTGGGCCACTTGAGCATTACTTTGTCCGGACAATATGGGTTAAGGGTTTCGGCCACGGCGACGCCGGCTGCGATAGAAATTTGCGGCGCGCACGCCATTTCAAAATGAGGACGTAAAATAACGGACGTGTAAATATTAGCGCCTGCCGGTGAATGCCATACCCGCTGCATGCGTCCTTTGCCCGCGTTCTGGCGCTCCGCAATCAGCGCCGCCCCTTCCGGCGCGCCCTGAACGCCAAGACGAAACGCCTCATCATTGGTCGAACCGATTTCTTCGTAATAATGAAGCTGGTGGCCGATAAACTTTCCGGCAAAGCGTTGTTTCAGGGATGCTTGATTGAAGGCCATAAAGTTTTAAGTTTAAAGTGTTAAATTTTAAGATTTAAGTTAAGGGGCGGCCATGATCGGAACGGTTGTAAACCCTTCCCTGCTTCAGCCTATCGCCTATCGCCTATCGCCTATAACCTATCGCCTCTTACCTTCAGGGATATATCCGCAGCGCGGACGGAATGGGTGAGCTCGCCGATAGAGATCAAATCGACGCCGGTCGCGGCGATTTCGCGGACGCGCTTGATATTGACATTGCCCGAGGCTTCGGTCAGGGCTCTGCCGGCGATGAACTCGACGGCTTTCTTCATGGCGTTGTTTGTCATGTTATCCAGCAGGATAATGTCGACGTCGCAGGCGAGGGCTTCTTTGACTTCCTCCAGATTTTTCGTTTCCACTTCGATTTTCAGTTTGCGCTTCAGATGCTTTCTTTGTGCGACAACGGCTTTGGTGATGCCGCCCGCGGCTTCTATGTGGTTATCCTTGATGAGAACGCCGTCATAGAGTCCGATGCGGTGATTGGTCCCGCCGCCTAAGCGTACGGCCATTTTATCCAGAATACGCAGGCCCGGCATGGTCTTGCGGGTATCAAGAATTTTTACTTTTGTATCCCGAACGGCGTCCATGTATTTGGCCGTCTGCGTGGCAATGCCGCACATGCGCTGCAACAGATTCAACGCGACACGCTCCGCCTGCAGAATATTAGACAGACTGCCTGCGACTTCGGCGATGACATCGCCTTTCCTGGCCGGGCTTCCGTCCTTTATCAATTTTGTAACTTTGATATTTTTATCCAGGCATTTAAATGTTTCCTTAAAAATATCAAGTCCGGCGACGACAAAATCGTCTTTGGCAATGGCCTGCGCCCTGCCCTTCGACTCCGGGCTGACGGTGGCCTGCGTCGTGATGTCACCGGCGCCGATATCCTCGGCCAGCGCGGCTTTTATGATGTTTTGAATTTGAAGAGAAACCATCATCCGTCAATCTCTTTCAGTTTCTTGAGCGCACCTTCCAGCGCGGCGAATTTCTCCTGAAAGCTTTTTAATTTGTCTTCTTCTTTCTGAATAATTTCCGGGGCGGCTTTGTCGCGGAAATCACTATTGGCAAGCTTCCGGGAACTCTGCTCCAGATCTTTGGACACCTTTGCCAATTCCTTATCCAGACGTGATTTTTCCCCGGCAATATCCACGATACCGGACAGTGGAACGAATATTTTTGTCGCGCCAACCACGCCGGTGGCCACCCCTTTAGGCTCTACCAGATTCACTTCCACCATCAGGGATTCCAGATTGGATAAATTCAAAATGTACCCCTTGCCTGTTTCAATTGTTTTTTTACTTTGCTCCTCCGTGACGGAAATCAAAACCTTCAATTTCAGCGAAGGCGGAATCCGCATTTCGCCTCGGATGTTGCGGACCGAAGTAATCACCGCCATCAGCATTTCCATTTCTTTTTCAGCCGCTTGATCTTCCTGAGTCTCATTCACCACAGGAAATTGGCTGACCATGATGGAGTTTTGATCGTTCCCCTGCAGCGCCTGCCAGAGCTCTTCCGTCACAAACGGCATGAAGGGGTGCAGCAGTTGCAGCATGACGCCGCATACCTCTTTCATCGTGCGCTGGGTCACCTGTTTTTGCTCGGGGCTGATCTTGCCATAGAGGGCGGGTTTGCTGATTTCCAGATACCAGTCGCAGTACTCATGCCAGATAAAATTATAAATGGTGGCCGCGGCATCGTTGAAACGGTATTCGTCGAGGCTGCGTGTTACGGCTGCAATCGCTTCGTTTAATTTCGCCTTGATCCATTTCTCGGGCAACGAATCGGGTGCGGTTACCGGCGCGGATTCATCGAAATCCGTCAGGTTGTTCATGGTCAGTTTGGCCGCATTCCAGATTTTATTGACAAAAAACTTATAGCCTTCAATGCGCTCCGGCGACATGCGCACGTCGCGCCCCTGCGCGGTGTAAGCGGCCAGCGTAAAGCGGAACGCGTCCGTGCCGTACTGATCGATCATGACCAGCGGATCAATGCTGTTGCCCTTGGACTTGCTCATCTTCTCGCCTTTTTCGTCGCGCACCAGCGCATGGAGATAAACATCTTTAAAGGGAACGTCCTTCATGACGTAAATCCCCATCATCATCATGCGGGCCACCCAGAAAAAGAGAATATCGAATCCGGTAATCAGCAGCGAAGTGGGATAAAACGTTTTGAGCGCCGGGGTCCTCTTGGGCCAGCCTAGCGTGGAAAAAGGCCAGAGCGAAGAACTGAACCAGGTATCCAGTACATCTTCATCCTGCCTCAACTCCGTGCTTTCACAGACAGGGCACGAATCGGGATCGACCGTGGAAACAATCACTTTGCCGCAATTGCCGCAATACCAAACGGGAATGCGGTGTCCCCACCACAACTGACGGGAAATGCACCAGTCCCGAATATTATTCATCCAGTCAAAATACGTGGCTTCCCAGGATGCGGGAACGATCTTTGTCTTTTTCTTCGTCACGGCGGCCATCGCCTGTTTGGCCAGCGGCTTGATTTTGACAAACCATTGTTTGGACACCATGGGCTCAATATCCGTTTTACACCGGTAGCACTGGCCGACGTTGTGCGCGTAAGGTTCGGCGCCGACCATAAAACCTTCTTTTTCCAGATCGGAAATCACATTCCGGCGCGCTTCATAGCGATCCTGTCCCTTGTACTTCCCACCATGTTCATTGATGATGCCGTGTCCGTCCATGACGGAAATGATCTCCAGGTTATGGCGCTGGGCCATGGCAAAATCATTGGGATCGGAGCCGGGGGTAATCTTGACCGCGCCGGAGCCGAAATCCATCGTCACATAGTCGTCGGCAATGACGGGTATTTGTTTGTTCATGAGCGGCAAGATGACAAATTTGCCGATTTTATCTTTATATCGCGGATCGTCCGGATGCACGGCCACGGCTGTATCCCCCAGCATCGTCTCCGGCCTCGTCGTGGCTACGACAATGTCTCCACTGCCGTCGGCGTAAGGATAGCGGATATTCCACAGGAAGCTCTGGTCCTGTTTGAACTCCACTTCCAGGTCGGAAATGGCGGTGTGACAGCGCGGACACCAGTTGACAATGTAGTCTCCCTGATAAATCATGTCTTCATTATAAAGCCGCACAAATACTTCCCGGACCGCCTGAGAAAGGCCTTCGTCCATGGTGAAGCGTTCGCGGTCCCAATCGCAGGAACAGCCCAGGCGTTTCAATTGATTGATAATCACGCCGCCGTATTTTTCTTTCCATTCCCAGACGCGGGCAATAAATTTCTCGCGCCCCAGATCATGACGGGATAATCCCTCTTTCTTTAACTGCTGCTCCACCACATTTTGCGTGGCAATGCCCGCATGATCCATACCCGGCATCCACAGCGTGTTGTAACCCTGCATCCTTTTGAAACGGATGATGACATCCTGCAGCGTGTTATTGAGTGCATGCCCCATATGCAGCATCCCGGTCACATTCGGCGGCGGAATGACGATGGAAAAAGCGGGCGCTTCGCTTTTATCGGAAGCGTGAAAATATTTATTTTTTATCCAGTAATCATATAATCTTTTTTCGGCTTCAGCCGGTTCAAACGCTTTACCCAACTCTTTGATTGCCATGAAATATTACTCTCCCATCTATAAATACATAAAAGGGCTTGCGCCCTTTTTGACTGCATTTTTTTATCACTTGTCCATGTTTAAAATTTAAGAGGCGGGACACCTCCTGTCCCGCCTCTTAAATAATTCTGAAAAGCCGCCGTTAATTAAATTTTAATTCTTCCTTGATTTTGCGGATAATCAAAAGAGCGTCTGCTCCGGGTACGGGCTTCAGCGGCGCGAATTCTCTGGTCATCATATCATCGGCGCCCATGATGCCGCTCGATGTCACAACCATGACGGCATTGAAGTAAGGCAAGTCCGGCCGCAGATCGGGAAACGGCGACGTTGTGCCGATAAACTTGGTGGCCAACGCGTTGTCGCCTGTAACTTTAATTAAAATATCTTCCACCATCAGAGCATATTCGGCACGGCTCAGAACCTCGGCCGGCTGAAAATTACCCTGTGGATCAATTTCCAGGCCGCGAACCCCGATTTCCAATATTGCCTCAATATCCGCCTTCAAAGGATGGTTTGCAATATCCTTAGCCGTCAATTTGACCGGTGTTGCGCTCTGGGCGGCCTTTTCGGGATCCTTAAAAGATGTATCAAACGTCTTCGGTGTCCTCTTTTTGTAAAGAACATCAATTTTTAATTCTTCCATAAACAGGGCCGCGACATCCGCGCGGGAGATCTTCTCCAGCAGGGCAATCTTTTTGCCCGTCACGGTGCCGGGCATCGCCCGCTGAATTTTCTGGACCAGATTCCACTGGGCATTGGCCTGGCTGATGTATTCACCCTTTATTTCAAGAACGCCGGCAAACATATCACCGGCCTTGCCGTATTCCAGCGCCGTCTTGTAGGCTATTCCCATGAAATAATGGGCGGCAGAGGACGACGGATCCAGTTGGGTAGCCGACTCGAACTCGCCCCGACATTTCTTTAGCCAGCTCTTGTCCTGCTCGCAATCCACATCGATCTTCATACAGGCTTCTTTACTCAGAGTATTCACACGGATATAACCGATATGAACGGCCAGTTGCTCGTCATTTGTCTTGGCCAGATCCCAAGCCTTGTCCATTTGCTCAAAGGCAGCGAGAAAATCCCTTTGATAGGCCTTCGCCAGTCCCATTCCGGCATAAGCTTTGGAATACTTATTGTTCAGCTCCAGAGCCAGTTTGAATTCTCTCTCAGCATCCAGATACTTTTCCTGATCAAGCAGCTTCATCCCCGTGGAAACATGATGTTCAGGAGTATCCAGTTGACTTACCGGCAACCGTGCCGCAGGTGAGCAGGCGACAATCAGTAAAACAGCCGTAAACACCACGATGATGGAAAGAGCTTTGTTTATTTTATAACCGTGAAACATATTTTGCTCCTTTCTTTTACTTAAAAGGTTTGACACTTAATTTTTCCCAATATTTCGTTAAAACGCAACCCATAATTAGCTTTAGTGCGGCTTTAAGTCAAGTCAATATTACGGTCCGGAATGTCTCTACGGTTTTTCTGATTTGATCAAACTGATCGGGAGAAAACCAGTTAATGATTTTGTCTGCTGAAAACCATGTCAACTGTCTTTTGGAGTATTGCCAGGTATCACGATTAATTAAATCGAGCGTCTGATCCCATGAGGCCCTGCCCCGAATGAATGCTACCGTCTGCTTATACCCCAGTGATTGCAGCGGTTTGAGGTTTTCACTATAACCCCGCTCCAGAAGACCCCGCACCTCATCGACCAGTCCCGCTTCCACCATCCGTTGGGTTCTCTCGGCAATTCTCTTTTTCAATTCAGCACGTTCCACGCGGAGACCTATTTTACAAACATCATAGGGACAATCGGCAAATGCATGTTTTTGCTGCAAAGCGATAATCGACTCGCCACTTTGCTCCAGAACCTCCAACGCCCGGATCACCCGCACGGCGTCATGGGGATTGATGCGTCCCGCCGCTTGCGGGTCCCTTTCCTTCAGGAGTCCGAAAAGATATTCCCTGCCGTGACGATCCCGCAGTTCACGATAATAATTGCGGATATTTTCATCAACCGGCGGTGTGGCAATGATCCCCTGCAAGAGCGCACGGATATACAAGCCCGTTCCGCCAACTATAAAAACCGGTTTATTTTCTTCCGCTAACTTTGCAATGATCGCCCTCGCCTGCCCGGCATAGAGGGCTGCGTTGAATTCTTCATCCGGGTTCACAACATCGATCAGATGATGCGGCGCCCTTTCTTTTTCTGCGCGGGTTGGTTTGGCCGTCCCGATATCCAGATAGCGGTAAACCTGCAAGGAATCGGCATTGACGATTTCTCCGCCTTCCGCCTCCGCCAGTTCAACGGCAAGATGGGTCTTTCCTGTCGCCGTGGGTGAGCAGATGACAACGAGTGGAATTTTAGGCATCTTTCTTATTTCCGTTTAAACATTCTTTCAATTTCATAGAGAGAAAATTGCACACGGATCGGACGTCCGTGCGGACAAGTGGCGTTAAAAGGCGTTTTCTCCAGATCATGGCAAAGAGCGGTAACTTCTTCCGGGGAAAGAACCGCATTGGCCTTGATCGCGGCGCGGCAGGCAAGCGCGGCCAGGATCTTTTCTTTGCGTTCCACAAGCGACGGCGATGCCTGCCCGTCGCTCAGTTGATCGGCCAGATCAGAAATAATATCGCCGGGCGGAACGTGCGGCAAGCTCGCAGGCATGGCCTTCACCACGATGGCGTCGCGGCCGAATATTTCCAGTTCCAGACCGATGTCGGAAAGCACGGTGAGCACCCCTTCAAAAAGACTGATCTGCGCGGGGGTGACGCTTACAACCTCCGGCATCAATAAGGGCTGACTGACGGCTTTGGATACGGATGATGCCTTTAAACGCTCCAGAATAATCCGTTCATGCGCCGCATGCTGATCCACCAGCATCACATCATTGGCGCCGCCAAAGACCAGATACGTATCGGCAAACTGGCCCAGATATTTTCGATTCGTAAACGTGATCTTTTCCCCGGAGGAATCTTCTTTAACCATCAACGGAACATCGGACGGATTTCCCGTACGGGCAAACAAATCATCGTCAATCGCCTGCTGCAGATTCTGCCGCGAATAAATATTACCCGGCCGGTCCGAAGATGAATAGGAATCTTTAGGCCTCCAGAATCCGGAGGACGCGGATGTCGTTTCACGCGGTGTTAAGCGATAAGCAAAAGCGGCAGACGACGTCTGCTCGCCGGCAAGGCTTCGTGCCACCGTTTTGGAAATCAAATCGTAAATTTCGCGGGAATTTCTGAAACGGACTTCCAGTTTGGCCGGATGAACATTAATATCAACTTCGACACCGGGCAGATCAAGAAACAAAACAGCTGCGGGATAACGGCGCGGCGGGGTAACCTGCCGGTAGGCCGCCAGCACCGCATGCGTCATGCTGTTGTCCCGGATAAAACGGGAATTGACAAACAAATAAATGCTTTTGGAGTTGGACTTTGTATATGCAGGCGTTGAAATAAAACCTTTGATCCGGACATTTTCTTTCTGCTCGCTCACGGTCAGGCAATGACCGGTAAAGTCATTGCCCATAATCATGGCAATACGTTCGGCAACATTGGAGGCGACGGGTGCGGCAAACACGTCCCTTCCGTCGGCCTTGACGTGAAATCTCACTTCGGGATGCGCCAGCGCGAGACGCGTAATCGCATCAAGGCAGGCGCTCTGCTCGGTGGCTTCGGTTTTAAGAAATTTCCGGCGCGCCGGCACATTGGCAAAAAGCTCCGTCACGGTAATTTGCGTTCCGGAAGGTAACCCGGCGGGAGAAATTTCGGAAATGCAGCCTGCCTGCGCCACTGCTTTTGTTCCCGCCAGATCGTCGGGACGGCGGGTCAGCATCTCCACGCGCGCGACGGAGGCAATGCTGGCCATCGCCTCACCGCGGAAGCCAAATGATCCGACATGGTATATGTCATCCAGCTTCGAGATTTTGCTGGTGGCATGACGTTCAAAAACAAGCGCCACGTCTTCGCGCTCAATGCCCGATCCGTTATCCACGACTTTGATGGACTGACAGCCGCCTTGCATGAGTTCAATACGAACATCCCGGGCTCCCGCGTCGATGGCATTTTCAACCAGTTCCTTGACAATCGACGCCGGTCTTTCCACCACTTCTCCGGCGGCAATCTGGTTGGCTACCTCTTCGGACAGAACGACAATTCGTTTAGACAAAACTTTTTCCTCTCCATGCCCCATTCTCTTGTGCCCTTCAGGGTATATAAGGGGATTGAATTAGCATCTAAAATCTCCCACCCCCTCTTTATGAAACAGGGGGGCATACCAGAAAAAAGCCGCAGGCACAAAAGCATTCGTGACTGCGGCCTCATCTATTCGATGTTACAATTCCAGCTTAATCCAGAACGATCATGACCCGGCATTTTTTCATAAAAGACGCATTCTCCGCCGAAGCGCGAATCTGCTGGGCATCGGCATTACTGATAATCACATCCGATCTGCCGGCGCCGGCATTTCGCAGCGCTTTCACCGTTATCGGATTGGCCGTAACACGCTGATTGCTCTGTGCCGCTGTAAGATCGCGCGCGTAGCCACTCATGCCCTGCTGGACGGCATATTCACGATCCACATTGGCCGAGCCGTAAACTTCCTTGCCGTCTTCATCATAGATGCGTGGCGACATGGCCGGACGCGCGGAAATTCCGCGGGCATCAACCACCAGTCCGGAGTAGGCCACAGGCGCCGGTGCTGCCGGGGCTGCGACTACAGGTGCTGGTGCGGGTGCTGCGGGTGCTGCCGGCGCAGGAGCCACCGGCGCAGGAGGCGCAATATTTTTTTGTTTAGACACCACAATTCTGGGTAAATCGCCATATAAGGGCATTCTTAACTTAACTTCTACCGTGCCATCCGACATGTATTCCTGATGCGCTATTACGGCGCCCTTAACCAGTCCATTGACTTGCGTATTAATTACATCGCTTTCCACCATAAAATCTCTCACAGTGGTAGCCGCGTCAACCTGAACACCTTTTGTTATTTCCAATAAATTACGGTAGGCATCAACTTTTGCCGCACGTAAAGCCAAGGGACGACCAGCTGGTTTGCCCATGTATTTGTCGGGCGGTGCGCCGATACCGGTCGCCTCAATATAACCTGCAGACCAATTTACCGAACCCATCTGACCAACTTTTTCCACCCACTCGGACATGCTGACCGCATTCTGACAAAAACCTGCTGATGCAAATAACAATATAAACCCTGCCAGAACCGTCATGGAAACGAATTTTAACTTCATATCATCCTCCTTTGGTTATCGTCTAAATAAATCGAATTTCTAAAAACCGTTTTAAAAATAACAAAATATTCTCCAGGTTGCAATAAATATAATCAAGGGATTTATCGGGATTATTGGTAAAGAGTTATGCTTGAAAGTCCTATGTTTATGTGATAGTTGGTCACCATTGATGATCGACATAAGCAGGGAATGTGCCTGCATTAATCATAAATCGCGGTTTAACCGCTATTTTTTTAAGAAGACAGGAGTAACAGGCAATGGATTATAAACAGACATTAAATCTTCCCCAAACAGATTTCCCGATGAAAGCCAATCTGGCGGTGCGGGAGCCGGAAATGCTGAAAAAATGGGAAGAAATGGGCATTTACCAAAAAATCAGGGAAACGGCCAAAGGCAAGAAGCCTTATATTCTGCATGACGGCCCCCCTTACGCCAACGGCAATATCCATCTGGGCACGGCGCTCAACAAAATCATCAAGGATATCGTCATCAAAGCCAAGAATATGACTGGTTTTGACGGCGTGTATGTACCGGGCTGGGATTGCCACGGCCTGCCCATTGAACATCAGGTCGATAAAGAATTGGGCGGTAAGAAAGCAGGAATGTCGCAAGTCGAAAAGCGCCGCGCCTGCCGTGTCTATGCGGAAAAATTTGTGGACCTCCAGCGCACGCAATTCAAACGGCTGGGTGTCTTCGGCGAGTGGGAAAATCCTTACTTAACCATGGCTTATCCGTATGAAGCGACAACGGTTAATGAGTTCGGCAAACTCTATCTCAACGGCAGTATTTACAAAGGAAAGAAACCCGTTTACTGGTGCGCTACCTGTAAAACCGCTCTGGCCGAAGCAGAAGTGGAATATGCCGATCATCACACACCGTCCATTTATGTCAAATTCGCCTTCACATCCGACATCAGCCAGGTTCTTCCAAAGCTCGCCGGAGAGAAAGTTCATATGGTGATCTGGACAACCACCCCCTGGACGATTCCCGCTAACCTGGCCATCGCGGTCAAGGACGATTTTATTTACGCGGCGGTAAAGATCGATGACGAAGTGCTGATTGTTGCCAAGGACATGCTCGATTATTGTCTGGATGCGTTCGGGTATCGCGATAAAAAATATGAGATTCTCGATGAATTTAAAGGCGCTGTTCTGGAAGGACAGAAGTGCATCCACCCGCTGATCAAAAGGCACAGTCTTTTAATTCTGGCGCCCTTTGTGACGCTGGACGCCGGAACCGGCGCCGTGCATATCGCACCCGGCCACGGCCAGGAAGACTATGAAATCGGTCTGGCGTACGGATTGGACAATTACGCCCCGGTGGATGACGCGGGGAAATTTACCGAGGATGTCGAATATTTTGCCGGCCAGTTTGTTTTTGACGCCAACGACAACGTGATTAAAAAACTGGAAGAAGCGGGCGCGCTGATGGGACATGTTCCCATGCAGCATTCCTACCCGCATTGCTGGCGCTGCAAGAAACCCATCATTTTCCGTTCCACCGAACAGTGGTTCATCTCGATGGAGAAAAATGATCTGCGTAAAAAAGCATTGGCAGCCATTGATGAAGTACAGTGGATTCCCTCCTGGGGACACGACCGCATTTACGGCATGGTGGAAAACCGTCCCGACTGGTGTATCTCCCGTCAGAGGTTGTGGGGCGTACCCATCACCGTGTTTTATTGCGCAAAATGTAAAAACGAACTATTGACTCAGGAAATTCTGGATCACCTGGTAGCCCTTGTGGAAAAAAGCGGCGCGGATGTCTGGTTTGAAAAAGAACCGAAAGACCTGATGCCCCATCACACCACCTGCCCGCATTGTCACGGCACGGAATTTACCAAGGAAGTCAACATCCTCGATGTGTGGTTTGACTCCGGCGTCAGCCATGCGGCGGTTCTGGAAAAAAGAGCGTATCTGGGTTCACCCTGCGACATGTATCTGGAAGGCAATGATCAGCATCGCGGATGGTTTCATTCTTCACTTCTGGAATCCGTGGGAACCCGCGGACGCGCGCCTTATAAAAGCGTTCTGACACATGGATTTGTCGTCGATGGCGACGGCAAGAAAATGTCCAAATCCGTCGGCAACGTGATCGGCGCGGAAGAGGGCATTGCCAAATATGGCGCTGAAATCCTCAGACTATGGGTCGCGGCGGAAGACTACACCGACGATATCCGCATCTCCGAAGAAATTCTCAAACGTCTGATGGAAGCCTATCGGCGCATCCGCAACACCAGCCGCTTTATTCTGGGCAACCTGTATGATTTTAAAGTGGACACCGACTGCGTACCCTATGACCAAATGACGGAAATGGATCAGTGGGCGCTCCACCGCCTTCAGGAAGTCATCAAACGCGTGACGGAAGCCTACGAGCGCCATCAGTTCCACGTGGTTTTTTACACGCTGTATAATTACTGCACCGTGGATTTAAGCGCCCAGTATCTGGACATTTTAAAAGACCGGCTCTACACGAACAAGGCCGCATCCGCGCCGCGCCGTTCCGGTCAGACAGCCATGTTCACTATTTTAAACGCCATGACAAGACTGCTCGCGCCGATCCTGACCTTCACGGCCGAAGAAGTTTGGACAGCGCTGCCCGAATGGCAGACAAAAGAAACAAGCATCCATCTGGCGCAGTTCCCGCAGGTTCATGAGCAGTACTTCAACGCACCTCTGGGCGAACGCTGGAAAACCATGATTGACGCGAAGAGTGAAATCGCCAAAGCTATCGAGCAGGCCCGCCAGGAAAAAGTCATCGGTCATTCGCTCGATGCGCGGGTCAGCATTGCTGCCCCCGAAAAAATGCAAGCCTTATTTGCCGCGCATCTGGAAGACTTGCGCGCGCTTTTGATTGTTTCGCAGCTTAGGATAGCCGATGAGAAAGATATCGCCAAACCTTATCAAAGCGGGGAAATCAAAGGCCTGACCGTCGGCGTGGAAAAGGCGCGCGGTACGAAATGTGAACGTTGCTGGATTTATGAAGAATCGGTAGGAGCAAGCGCAGATCATCCGACGGTTTGCGCCCGCTGTCTGCCGAATCTGTAAGAAAGGTTCACGGTTCACGGTTCACGGTTCACGGTTCAGGGTTCAGGGTTCAAGGAACAGGGTAAAGGAGTATTTTTTGAAAAAAAATTTATTGATATTCTTTCTGGGTGCTGCGGTTATTATTGTTCTGGATCAGATCACAAAATCGGCTATTACCGCAAGATTTACCCTGCATGAATCCTATCCGGTCATGGATGGATTATTTAATCTTGTTTATGTCATGAATCCCGGCGCGGCATTCGGGTTCATGGCCGACGCTTCAGAAACATTCCGTTATGTTTTCTTTACCGGAGTTACCGTTGCGGCCGTTCTCTTAATTGTCTACTATCTCATCAAGAGCAATCCGCGGAATTTAATGCTGGTGGGTTCCTTAACCTTGATTTTCGGCGGGGCGGTCGGCAACCTGATCGACCGGCTGCGTTTCGGCGCTGTTGTGGATTTTCTGGATGTGTATATCGGCTCCGCGCACTGGCCGGCGTTTAATGTGGCGGATTCCGCCATCACCGTCGGCGCGATATTAATGATCTGGGAAATGATTCTGAACCGGAAGAGTAAAGACGACCCATCAAAATAACAATCACCTGTTATCGCTGAGCGTTTTTTTCGGGAGCACAAGCCAGCATATCCTTAAGTGATATGTCCGGATGGTGATACCGTTTTTTAGTTTTTGTGTTTTTACCGTGCTGGATCGCCTCTTCCGGGCACCACT
>DFZJ01000074.1 GCA_002382045.1 Syntrophaceae bacterium UBA4059 | reverse complement strand
ATGGTGTTCCAGTTGTCACGCCAGTGGCATCGCTGGGTAGCTAAGTTCGGAAGGGATAACCGCTGAAAGCATCTAAGTGGGAAGCCCACCTCAAGATAAGATATCCCTCCTGATGGAGACATCAGGACTGAAGACCCCATGTAGACTACCTGGTTGATAGGTCAGATGTGTAAGCACAGTAATGTGTTCAGCTAACTGATACTAATCGGTCGTGCGGCTTGACCATAATAATTATTAATATATATGGTCTCATATTTAAATCGTGCTCAATTTTCAACAAAGCGATATGCATTGTCATGCAATTTTATAAAGAGATAAATTTCGGTGGCTATCGCGAGGAGGTCACACCCGTTCCCATCTCGAACACGGAAGTTAAGCTCCTTCGCGCCGATGGTACTGCATGGGCGACTGTGTGGGAGAGTAGGTGCCGCCGGATTTAAAACATAAAGCCCCTTCGATTTTTCGAAGGGGCTTTTTTTGTGTCTTTCCGGTAAGCCGTGTGTTGGCGGCGGCGTAGAAGAGCCAAAAGCGGCGGAGGTGTCCCGCTGTATTTTGGAGATTGGATATCCTGTCTTTATCCTTGACAAATTGTCACCTTGTTCGTTATTGTAAAAGAAAATATCCGCGACGGAATGCTATGAAAAAATCACCAGTACGCTTACCATCAGGACCCAAGAAGAAAAAACTTAATTTGGCTCTGCAGGGTGGCGGCGCCCACGGCGCCTTTACCTGGGGAGTTCTGGATCGATTGCTCGATGATGAGCGCATTGACATTGAAGGAATTGTCGGCACCAGTGCGGGCGCCGTCAACGCGGCAATTCTTGCCTACGGCCTGGAAGCAGGCGGACGTAAAAAGGCCAAGGAACTGCTTCACCAGTTTTGGAAGTTTAATTCAGAAAATTGCAAATGTTCACCTTTTCAACCGACGGCTTTAGATAAAATCCTTGGCAGTAAAGGATCTATTGAATTTTCTCCTTATTGGCAGATGTTTGATCTTCTTTCGCGCATGTTTTCTCCCTATCAGTGGAATCCAAATAATATTAATGTATTCAGAGACATCATCGAAGAGCTGATCGACTTTTCAGTTCTGCAGAAGTCACGCAACATCAGACTTTACATTTGTGCCACCAACGTTTTAACCGGTCGCTTAAAAGTTTTTGATCACAGTGATATCACGCCGGAAATGATTCTGGCCTCCGCCTGTCTGCCTTACCTGTATCAGGCTCCCGAAATCAACGGGGAGTATTATTGGGACGGCGGTTACATGGGTAATCCGCCAATTTTCCCTGTGATTTACAACACGGATTGCCACGATGTTCTGATTGTCCAGATCAATCCGATCAATATTCCCCAGGTTCCCCGGAGCACCAATGAAATTTTTGACCGGATCAACACGTTGAGCTTCAATTCCAGTCTGATGCGCGAAATGAGGGCCATTTACTTCGTCACTTCTTTAATTGAAAAAGGAGAGCTTGATCCGGCCAAATACAAGCATACGTTCATTCATACCATTGATGCCGAGGAAGAAATGTCTAAACTGACTGCTTCCAGCAAAATGAATCTGGATATGGAATTTCTGAAATATTTATTTGATACTGGCAAAGAAAAAGCCGATGAATTCCTCAGGGATCATTACGATAAAATCGGTAAAAAATCTTCCACCGATATCGTTGCAAAATTTTTCTAACGATTGTACGTGTTCGATTCCTGCTGAGATAATAAAAATCAGCATTTGAAATTTTTTCTGTCCAGAGATTCAGAATAAAATCCCGTTTCCTGAAAAAACGGGATTTTATAATTTCTCATCATTGTCTTGCCTCAAAATCCGGGATGCGATATAAACTTCAATCTAAAACGTGGGATGTTCAATGAGCAAAAAGCACGGCAGTCAGGCAAAACTTAAAAAAGATGTATTAGAACAAAGCCTTTGTACAGGCTGCGGGGCCTGCGTCGGTCTGTGCCCATACCAGGTTGTTTACGCGGACCGGACGGTCCAGCTTTTTGACTGCGACTTGCAGGATGGCAAGTGTTATGCTTTTTGCCCTCGGACGCCTGCCGACTATCAGCAAATCCGGGGAAATCTTTTTGATGTTGATGATTTAACGCCGGAAATCGGCGCGGTGAAAGGTTATTATTTATCGCGGGCTGCCGATCCTCAGTTGCGCGCAAAAGCCCAGCACGGCGGCACGGTTACGGCTCTTTTAGAGCTGGCGATGGCCGAGGGATTGATCAGTTCCGCCATCGTGTCTTCACGTCATGAGGAACTGGAGCAGGAAGGCAGGCTGATCGAAGCTCAAGGTCAGCTGCGAGATTATGCAAAAAGCAGATTTACCGTATCGCCGACCGTAGCCGCTTTCCATCGCCTGCCGGACGGAAATACCTCCAAAGTCGGCGTCGTGGCGACGCCCTGTCAGGCGCTGGCGCTGGCTAAAATGAAGACGGCAAAGATTTCAGGCTATACCAAAGCCGAGTCAATCGGGCTGGTGATCGGCCTTTTTTGCGGCTGGACGCTTTCAATGGAAATATTTCAGAATCTCCTTGAAAAATATCATCTATCCCCTGAAGCGCTGACCGGCATGGATATTCCGGCGGGAAAAAATTTTCTGGAACTTCAAACCACGCAGGGCAAGGCGGGCGTCCCGATGGCCGAGGTGGATGCCTGTGTGCGGACAGCCTGCCGGTATTGCATGGACAGCACGGCCGAGTTTGCCGATTTGTCTGTCGGCGCGGCGCGCTACGGAGGCGACTGCGATGAAATGCACGGCTGGAACCAGATCATTATGCGATCGCGTCGCGGAAAAGAATTGCTGGAAATGGCAGCAGCCCGTGCTGTGCTGGAAATCCGCGAAGCTCCGG
>DFZJ01000176.1 GCA_002382045.1 Syntrophaceae bacterium UBA4059 | reverse complement strand
TGGAACCTTTTTCCACCGTCCCTTCGTACACGCGGATATAGGTTAACTGTCCATACTGACCGTCTTCCAGTTTGAAGGCCAGTGCGATAATCGGTTTTTCAGAATCGCTGGTCAATACAACCGGCTCTTCATTGTTATCCATATTGAGGGCAATGTTTTCCACCTCTGATGGCGCGGGCAGAAGATACGTCACGCCGTCCAGCAAGGGCTGAATCGCCTTATTTTTATAGGCCGATCCCATATAAACCGGAGTGAGCTCCCGTTTTAACGTTCCTTTCCGGACTGCCGCATAAAGGAGTTCCGGCGTAATTTCTTTTTCCTCCAGAATAGCATCCGTCAGTTCATCAGAAAAAAGCGAGGCGGCATCAACCAGTTCTTCCCTTTTGGCTTTTGCCTCCGGAAGCAATGGTTCGGGGATTGCTTCGATGCGTATATCTTCACCGTTATCACCATCAAAATACATCGCTTTCATGCCAACCAGATCGATTACACCCTGGAGTTCTGTTTCCAATCCGATGGGAATCTGCATGGCAACGGCGTTATGACCCAGCTTGGAGCGCAATTGCTCAATCACGCGAAACGGATTGGCGCCGCTGCGGTCGCATTTATTAATAAACGCGATGCAGGGAACCTTGTAGCGTTTCATCTGATGATCAACGGTAATGGACTGAGACTGAACACCGCCTACGGAACACAAAACAAGGATCGCTCCATCCAGAACACGCAGCGATCTTTCTACTTCAATTGTGAAATCAACGTGGCCGGGCGTGTCGATGATATTAATTTCATGCCCTTTCCATTCGCAATAGGTCGCGGCCGATGCAATGGTAATGCCTCTTTCTTTTTCCAGTTCCATGGAATCCATGGTCGCGCCCACGCCATCTTTGCCTTTCACGTCATGAATGGCGTGAATTCTTTTCGTATAAAAAAGAATCCGTTCACTGAGCGTTGTTTTACCGGAATCGATATGCGCGCTGATTCCGATGTTGCGTATTTTCTGATCGTCAAACTTCATGATACTTTCCTCTCCTGAATAAAAACTCGGGTTTCACTGCCCCTACTCGCTTCGCTCGCGGGATAGTTCAACTAACCAATTCCGTCACGCTTCGCTTACGGAATTGGCGTTTCACTATAAAAAAAACCCCCGCATTTGGAAGAGTCTCTGCCAGATGGGGGATCCACCGTAATCGAGCCTTAGTAATAATATCTTGGGCTTCTATATTTTTAGACGGTATTTGTCAAGCTAATGTTTTAATATAATCTCATTTTTTTAATACTATGTATTGACCACAATCAATCCTGCCGATATAATCCCCAACAATATATACATTCGCTTTAATATCTCAGAAAGACGGGCGAACATGGCAAAACTTAAATGGAATTTCACCTGGGGCATTGCAATTACTCTGGTTTTTCTTCTACTGCTGGCCGCGCGCCTGGATGTTTTCCAGAAAAAAACGCCAGACAACACGATCAGTCCAACGATTGAAATTTCACGTTCTCCCGAATCCTGGATGAATATTTATCAAAACAAGAATAAAATCGGTGTAATTCATCGTAAATTTAACATATTGGACAATGGCCGCTTCCAGACCGAAGAATTTGTCACAATGCAGATCAACACCATAGGCGTCCTGCAAGTCTTTAATGTATTGACCGAAACAGAACTTAATCCCGATATGACTTTCTCTTCTTTCAATTTTGAAATCAATTCCAGTTTATTTCGTTTCACTGCCCGTGGTTACGCAGGTAAAGATAAACTCATTTTATATGCCGGTCTCCCTCATGCTCTGCAAAAAACAATTATCCCCTTCAAGGATGTTCCCCATATCAGCGGTAATATTTATGAGGCGGCCTTTCGTGGCGGGCTGGAAAAAGATAGGACCCGTGATTTCAGTATTTTCGATCCTTCTACGCTGGCTCTGCGCAAAATTTCCGTTACGCGCCAGTCGAATGAAATTATCCCGATTATGGGAAAACGCGTCCTGACACAAAAATTCTGCGCCGATTTTATGGGCGCAAAAAATTGCGCCTGGCTGGCCAAAGACGGTGAAGTATTAAAAGAAACGGGCATGCTGGGGCTTTCCATGGAAAAGGTCGGCGCCACTCAGGCAAAGGAAGGGTTTACTTCCCGGGAAGGTGTTGATTTTACGCAAGTCGCTTCGATCCCCTCCAATCGAAATATCACCGCACCATCAAAATTGACTGAAATAAAAATAAAAATTGACGGCATGCGTGACTTGCCCCTTCTCCTTCAAAGCGGACGACAATATTTTCATAAAAATATTTTAACAATTACTCGTGAGAAAATTCCGGATACAGTGTCACAAAACAATATACCGGCAGCCATTTTAAAGTATTTACAACCGTCACCGCTTGTTCAATCCAGTGCACCGGAAATGAAAACGCAGGTGGAAAAAATTATTATCAAAACGGATAGCCCGCAAATCAAGCTTCAGAAAATCGTTCAATGGGTTTACCGTACCATCGAAAAAAAACCGGTATTGTCCGTGCCCAACGCGATGGAAGTATTAAACAATAAAGCAGGCGATTGCAACGAACATGCGGTTTTAACCGCTGCGCTCTTGCGCTCCGCGGGCATTCCCGCGCAGATTGAAACCGGGCTTGTTTATCTTAATGGCCGTTTCTATTATCATGCGTGGAACCTGGCCTATATTGGACAATGGGTTACCGCTGACGCTGTCTTTAACCAGATTCCAGCCGATGTAACACATATTCGCCTGGCGGGCGGCGAAGGCGGTGAACAACTGGATTTACTGGGTGTCATGGGCAAAATTAAATTGGAGGTCCTATCCACAAAAAATGATTGAACTGAAAAATCTGACCAAAGATTACGGAACAACGCTGGCCGTCAATGATTTAAGTTTGAATGTGACGGCCGGAGAAATTTATGGATTCATCGGACCCAACGGTGCAGGCAAAACCACAACGATCCGCATGATGGGCGGCATTATCGAGCCGACATCCGGGAAGATCACCATTGCCGGAATCGATTTAAAAAAAGACCCTGTTGCGGCAAAAAAGATTATCGGCTTTGTGCCGGACAGGCCTTTTTTGTATGAAAAACTGACCGGCATGGAGTTTCTTAAATTCATTGCCGACTTATATAACGTTGAGACAAAGCATCTCATGCGCAGATCGGAAGAGCTTTTAAAGCAGTTCGCTCTGTGGGAGTGGGCAAACGAAATTATTGAAGCCTATTCGCACGGCATGAAGCAAAGATTGATTATCGCAGCGGCACTGCTGCATGATCCCAAAGTGCTGGTCATCGACGAGCCGATGGTCGGACTTGACCCTCAGGCCGTACGCATGGTCAAGGATATTCTTAAAGAACTGGCCCGGCAAAATGTCACCGTTTTTGTTTCTACGCATACCTTAAGCCTTGCCGAAGATTTGTGCGACCGGATCGGCGTCATCCACAAAGGAACTCTTCTGGCACAGGGCACCGTTGCCGAGTTGAACATGGCCGCTAAAACCGGCGAAGCCGGACTGGAAGAAGTATTTTTGACGTTAGTTCGGGAAGCATAACCCTATGAAGAGCACCGTATTGACATTATTGAGACCGCGCCTGCTTTCCGCCGGAAATGGATTGAGGGCGGATACGCAAAATCATCACCGGATGCGTCTTTTCCTGTTTTCTTTTATTGGTTTGATTTTCTGGATCGGCGCCTTTTTAATTTTTTACCGCGTTTTAACCTATTTTCAAAGTGTGCAGGATTTCGGCGACATTCTGGCCATGAAACTTCTTTCCATGATGATCATCACCTTCTTCACCCTTTTACTTTTCAGCGGCATTATCAACAGTCTTTCTCACCTGTATTTAAGCCGTGACTTATCGCTGGTGCATTCCCTGCCGGTTACGATTCGGGATATTTTCCTTGCCCGCTGGCTTTTGAGCGCCTTTGATTCCTCCTGGATGGTGGTGGCTTTCAGTTTTCCCGTTTTTTTATCATACGGCCTGGTTTATAAAGCCGGTATCGTTTTTTATCTGATAGCCCTCGTGGCCATTATCTGCATGTGTCTGATGGCCACAGCCATCAGCAGTCTTATTGTCTTGTTGAGCGCGGCAATACTTCCGGCAGGAAAAATTCGCACCCTTTTCGTCATCCTGGGCGTTAGCCTGTCGTTGCTCCTCATTGTTGTCTTAAGAATGATCCGGCCGGAACAACTTGTCAATCCGGACAGTTTTGCCTCGGTTGTTCTCTATTTAAATTCGATGCAGGCGCTCAATGTGCCTTATCTTCCCACCACCTGGATCACGGATACGGTGCGTTTGGCCTTAAAAAGTGAATGGGGTCCGTCGTTATTTAATCTGGCGCTCTCGGCCAGTTGCTTTTTCTCCCTGATTTTCTTTAACGAAATGGCCGCCGCCTCCACCTATTTTCGCGGTTTCTCCCGCGCTCAAACAACACCCAAAAGACTTTTTAAGCCGGTTAATTTCCGTGGACACAGTTGGGAAGGACTGTTGAATTTTCTTTCACGTCCGGCAAAAGCATTCGCCGTGAAGGAAATTCGATCCTTCTTTCGCGATTCCACACAATGGCCGCAATTATTTTTAATTTGCGCGTTGATTGTTGTTTACCTGTATAATTTCTCCGTCCTGCCGCTGGACCGTTCACCCATTAAAACCATCTATCTGCAAAATGTATTTTCTTTTCTAAATGTGGGACTGGCCGCTTTTGTACTCTCGGCCATCGCCGCCCGTTTTGTTTTTCCGGCGGTCAGCATGGAAGGTGAAGCTTTCTGGATTATTCAATCCGCGCCCGTTTCCATTAAAACCTTTCTCTGGATCAAGTTTTTTATTTACTACATCCCGCTGCTGGTTCTGTCGGAAATCCTGATTGTCGTATCCAACATTCTGCTGGGGGTTACGCCATTTATGATGTTTTTATCCATTCTGACGATATTTTTCCTTGTTCCCGCCGTCGTCGCGCTGGCCGTAGGACTGGGCGCCCGCTATCCTGATTTTAAATCGGAAAATCCGGCCATGTCGGCCACCAGCTTCGGTGGCGTCCTTTTTATGCTGCTTAGTTTTGGTTTGATTGCTTTGGTCGTTATACTGGAGGCGGGGCCGGTTTATAGAATCTTTATGTCCAGAATGCACGATCACAGCTTTTCCTTTCTGCAAATTCTCTGGTTTGTCCTTTCCTTCGCTTTTGCATTGTTTCTTTGTGTTTTTGCGGTATTTTACCCCATGAAACTGGGTGAAATAAATCTGTTGAAAAGATAAGCACCTGCGAACCTTTTCGGAATCCGGCAGGGCCGTGATCAGGAAGCAACGGAAATCGTCAGAAGTTTAAAATTATCTTGATTTTAGTCGCCGGATAGGCTAAACATCCCCGCATTCTGAATGACCTGTTTCATCAGATCTTTTGAGGATCTTGTTGAGATATTGAAAGGAGTTTTCATGGCAAAGTACGAATCCAAAGCTCTCAGAAATCTGGCCGTCATCGGCCACGGCGGCACCGGTAAAACCTCCCTTTGTGAATCCCTCTTATTTGTTTCCGGAAAAAATGAACGGTTGGGCCGCGTTGACGACGGCTCGTCCACGATGGACTACGAACCGGAAGAACAGAAAAAGCATGTTTCCATTTCCTCTGCGGCCAATTTTGTCGAATGGGACAAACATAAAATCAATATTGTGGATACCCCGGGCGACTCCAATTTCTCCTTTGACATTAAATGTTCATTAAGCGTCGTGGATAATGCCGTCGTCGTTATCGATTCCGTCGGCGGCGTGGAATTCCAGACACAGAAAGTCTGGGAAATGGCCGATGAATATTCGCTTCCCCGCATGATTTTCATCAATCGCATGGATCGTGAACGCGCGGATTTCAATAAGGTGCTGGAAAGCATCAAAACAAAGCTCAAAAAGAAAACAACCCCCGTCTGCCTGCCCATCGGTTCGGAAGATAAGTTTCAGGGCATTGTCGATTTGATTGCCATGAAAGCTTATACGTTTACCGACAACAAAGGCATCGGCAAGGCATCTGAAATTCCCGCGGACCTGATGGATGAAGCCAATCTGATGCGCAGCTCCATGGTCGAAGACATCGCGGAAGCCGACGAAGAGTTGATGAACAAATACCTTGAAGCAGGCGAGCTTTCCGCTGAAGAAATCAAGTCCGGTTTGAGAAAAGGCGTCATATCGGGAAGTGTTATCCCGGTCATTTGCGGCTCTGCCGTCAAAGGCATCGGCGTCACCATGCTGATGGATCTGGCAGTCAGTTCTTTCGCATCACCTGTTGACCGCGGCCCGATTAAAGGAACAAAACCCGGAACGGACAGTGTCGAAGAAAGAAAACCATCGGAAGAGGAAGCTTTCTCGGCCATCGTCTTCAAGACCATTGCCGATCCCTACGCGGGCCGGCTGACCTTGTTCCGCGTTTATTCAGGCAAACTTAATTCCGATACGGCCGTCTATAACTCTTCGAGGAAAATTACGGAGAAATTCGGACATATTTTCTTTCTGGAAGGCAAAAATCAGAAACAGGCGGAAGTGCTTATTCCCGGTGACATCGCGGGTGTCGCCAAGTTGAAAGAAACCGTCACCGGCGATACATTATGCAACGAAAAATCCCCTATCGTTTACGCCAAAGTTGCTGTTCCGCCGCCGATCATGTCTTTTGCCGTTGAACCGAAATCCAGAGGCGACGAAGACAAGATCGCTTCCTCCATTCACCGCCTGACGGAAGAAGATCCGACCATCGTTTTCTCCCGCAACGTCCAGACCAAAGAAATGATTCTTTCCGGCATGGGTCAGGTGCACATTGAAGTCAACGTGGAGAAAATGAAAAGAAAGTTCGGCGTCGAAGTCAATCTGAACACACCGAAAGTTCCTTACTTTGAAACCATCAAAGGAAAAACCAACGTTCAGGGACGATACAAGAAACAGTCCGGTGGACGCGGGCAGTTTGGCGACTGTACGATCGACATTGAACCCATGCCGCGCGGTGGAGGTTATGAATTCCTGGATAAAATCGTCGGTGGCGTTATTCCGGGGCAATACCGCCCGGCCGTCGACAAAGGCATTCAGGAAGCTGCCGCCAAAGGCGTTCTGGCCGGTTATCCCGTGGTGGATTTCAGGATATCCCTTGTATTCGGATCCTATCATACCGTCGATTCTTCGGAAATGGCCTTTAAAATTGCCGGCTCAATGGCTTTCCAGAAGGGCATCATGGAATGTCAGCCGATTCTGCTGGAGCCCATTGTGAACATCGCGATTGAAGTTCCGGATGAATACATGGGCGACGTCATCGGCGATCTCAACAGCCGCCGTGGACGCGTTCTGGGCATGGACACCAACGGCACCAATCAGGTCATCAAAGGTCAGGTGCCTCTGGCGGAAATATTGAAGTATGCCCCCGATCTGCGTTCCATGACCAGCGGGCGCGGTAACTTCACCTACACCGAATCACATTATGAGGAAGTCCCCTCTTATATCGCGGACAAGATTATTGCCGAATCAAAGAAAGAAGCGGAAGAATAATCATCCATGTTCCAGGCCGGAATCATCACAGTGAGCGATAAAGGCTCACAGGGCAAACGAGAAGACTTAAGCGGCCCCGCAATCGCAGAAATGCTTGCGGGCGCCGCTATACAAATTAAGAAAACCCTCATCATCCCCGACGAAGTTGATCAAATAGCCAATGCCATCATCCAATTTGCGGACGTTGAACAACTGGATCTGATTTTAACCACCGGAGGGACCGGCGTCAGCCCGCGTGATCTCACGCCGGATGCCACCCTTAAAGTACTTGATAAGGAAATTCCCGGAATGGCCGAAGCGATGCGGATCGCCAGTATGAAAATTACGCCGAATGCCATGATCTCCCGCGCGGTAGCGGGCATTCGGGGCCGGTGTCTGATCATCAACCTTCCCGGCAGCCCCAAAGGCGCCAAAGAAAATCTCGCCTCCGTCTTACCGGCGCTCAAACACGCCATCGAAAAAATCAAAGGCGATGACCGCGACTGTGCAATGTCTTCGTAGTTCATTACATCCCAGACACAGGGTGTGCATTTAATTTTGGATCGTCATTCATGATGGAGGATGGGATGTTTTTGTACGGTCTTCAATAATAGGAGGCGGTTCGTTTTCTCTTAGTTGCTTGCGTAAATCACGAATCGTCTTGTTTTGCTTGGCAATGGTTCGATTGAGCCGAAATCGTTCCACCAAGCCTAAAAGACCTGTTATGATAACCCCCGCCAGCAATGCGACAAAAATAAGCATGTACGCCGGCGCCACAAGGTCCTTGATGTAATAGTAGCGGATGGTTACGGGTAATGAATTAAATTGTGAGAAAGTCACAATAAAGAACGCAAAGAGAATGGTGAGGATTAAATAAAATACTTTCATCGCGTGAAACCCTCCTGAGCATATTTTTTAAACAGAGGCGTAAGTTTTGCGGCGGTTGTCGCCAGATCCTCCGGGATGACACGGACATTGCCGACCACACTGATGAAATTGGTATCCCCTTCCCAGCGCGGGATGATATGAAGATGCACATGCTCGGCAATACCCGCTCCGGCGGCTTTTCCCAAGTTCATACCGGCATTAAAACCCTGCGGATTCATTGCTTCTCTCAGCACCTTCACGGATATATCCAGCAAGGCAAACATTTCCATGCGTTCCTCGGAAGTTAACNNTCCCATACGATATAATCGTCGCATCGGGTTGAACATTTACAAAACACACACCCGTCTTGCTTTTCACACACGAGATACTCCATCCGCCATGGCGCAAACATTGTTTCCATATTTCCAAAACCTGAGATCGCTTATGGGCATTATGGGATCGCGATGATCCTGCCGGTTATATCCGTTCCCACTTCCAGCATTCCGATGCTTCTGGATTTTGCAAAACGTTTATCAACCGCCGAGCCCGGATTGAAAAAGTAAACGCCGTCAATTTTTTGGTTCACCGGATAATGCGTATGTCCAAACACAATACAATCGAGTTTACCCAGTCTGTCTCGCAGCTTCCTTTCGATTCCTTCCGGCGATCCCCAGCCGTGAATCAATCCGATCTTAAATCCGTTGATGTTCATTAACAATTGTTCGGGCAGTTCCTGTTTCACACGCTGGCTGTCCATATTTCCGTAAACCGCGCGGACCTCTTTCGTGCCGAAAAGTTCCAGAACGCATAAATCAACCAAATCTCCGGCATGAAAGATCAAGTCAACATCAGAAAAGTTTTCGTCAATAATTTTCTTCAGGTTCTGATCCAAACCGGCAATGTGCGTATCAGACAACACACCTATTTTGACTTTGTTTTCAATCATCATCTTTTATGGTTTATTAGCGGTAAGATAAAAAAAATACAAGCGTTATTTACTTCAATAAAAAGCTTTTAATTTGACTTTAGCGGCAAGCCAGGCTAAAATTAAATGCATGAATAAACTGGAAGATTCCTTAAATAAAATCGCTGAAAATATCTTGTATCTCGATGAAGCGTCCCTGTCGTCGCTTTGGGAAAAATACAAGGCAAAGATGGAAAAATTTTCTTTCTCTCCGGAATGGGAAAAGTCCGTGGTCATCTTTTCCATCATCAATGCCATCCGGGTGAAAAACGCAATATT
>DFZJ01000075.1 GCA_002382045.1 Syntrophaceae bacterium UBA4059 | reverse complement strand
TAGAGGTGTATTTTCAGGTGAAATTAAATATAATCAAGATACTGAAAAGGAGGGGAAATGGAAGACATCTATACAAATAGTCTTGAAAAGGCGCTTGCAAAAACAGAAGCGGATGTTGATGCGTCGTTGAAGGCCGCACATGCCGTCGTCAGTTCCTTAAAGAAGTTTCGTGGTGCAATCAAAACGGGCAGCCTCCGCGAATTAAAAAAGGCGATTGATTCTTCGGAGCAAGCGATCGCTGCGCTGAAGCAACAATTTTCAAATACAAAGGATGGTTGGAACTTTGAGGCGGAAAACTATATCGGCTCCAGGGCCTATTTAGAAGAAATATTGGAGATGTCTAAATCGTTAGGTGTAAGTATATTTGAACAGGATGAAAGATTATATTGTTATCCTTTTCTTATTCGTATCCTTCCCGGTGAGCTTGCGATTCAAATTGATAAGACAAAGGAAAAACGATTAAGGCCGTCAACCCTTGTGCCTCATCTTAAATCCCTTCAAAATAAACCCGTCAGGTTCAAGCCCGAGGCGTTTCTGGAAAGCCTTTTGTTGGCGTATGACGCTCTCATTAAGAGTCGCGGCAAGGGCCAAGTCGGTAGAGGGAGTGTCGTAACTCTTCGAGAGATATACAGATTGTTAACGCTTCTGCCCGGGCAAACCAAGGAATACTCGCTTCAGGAATTTGCCAGAGACATTTATCTTCTTGATCGAAGCGGCGTCACAGAAACAAAGAAGGGATGTGGCGTCACAATGCCGGGAGTAAGTTCTGGAATGAAAGGGACTGCAGGTGCGATTCGAGTCATTACGCAGGAAGGTCAGGACAAGCTTTATTATGGTATTTCTTTTTCAGAGGCAAAGGAGGCATAACCTATGTCATACATCACGCAGGATCAATGGATAGACACGATTCACAGAGAATACTTACATTCTTTCATTAAACGCGGCGGCGCAGCGGTAAAATTTGCCGTACCGATGGATGATGCCGACCATCGCCAATTGCAAAATCTTCTACGTAAGACTGCAGAAGAGGAAAATTATATTTTTGCCTCTGTTGATGCCATATCGACAAAGATTCACATGATCGACAAGTTGTTCCACGCGGTCGCGAGCCAGATTTACTGGGATGATTTATCTCTTGCATTTGTGAAAGAGATTTTTGCCCAAAATGGATACGAGCTTCCAAGTGAAGGCTTTGATTTTCAAAATATTGCGGCANNCAATAAACGGGAGGAAAAATTTTTACGTAAGGAAGTGCATTCATGGTTTGAAGAGAAAATATTTCACGATTTTGATATGAGCCAGGAATTCCGCATCGCTATGATGCGTCTCTGTTTAGAACAGCTTCGCTTAAAGGGACCGCCATTTTTAAGTGACGCGGTGAAAGAATGGCTGGGAGGCAAACTGCGCTTGATTTCGGCATTGAAAGACGCCCTTATTTTTCAAAAGATTGCCCGGCACAATGCCCGGCACATGCTGTTTTCACTTGCACACTGGTTAAGGGTAAACGGCAAAAGCGGTCTGGTCCTTGTGCTCGATATTACCCGTTATCTTGTTTCCGGAAGATCGAGGAATCCTGATGATGGTTTTTCCTATTCTGTTCCTGCCCTGCTTGACGTCTATGAAGTTCTGCGCCAGTTCATTGACGGCACGGACGAGATGGAAGGTTGCCTCATCGTTGTTCTTGCGTCAAAAGAGTTCCTCGATCTGGATGACAGGCGGGGGCTTAGGAGCTATGATGCCTTGAAATTGAGGATATGGGACGAAGTCAGAGACAAGCAAAGACCAAATCCGCTGGCATCCTTGGTACGCCTGGCAAATAGTGATAAGGAACCAGTCTATAAAGTATTGGGAGAGGTGCAATGATGAACATAGACGAACAGGTTATAAATCAGCGTGCCATTGAAGCCCTGCGCAACGGTGTACCGAACCGTGATGCCGTGACGGTTTTAGGTTGCAATCAATTGGGAATAGAAGAAAAATTTCGACAACAACTGGAACGTACTCAGAGCGCGATTGACGGAAATGGCAAAAACGAAGGATTGCTGGTTGCGGGCGATTTTGGCTCTGGAAAATCGCATCTTCTCGAATATCTGATGCATCTTGCCCTGGAGCGGAATTTCGTTTGCAGCAAGATTGTCATCAGCAAAGAAACCCCTCTTTTTGATCCGACAAAGTTATATCGCGCCGCAGCCGAAGCGGCAATGGTGCCCGGTAAACGGGGCAGCGCCATGACGGAAATTGCCACGGCCCTGAATCCCCGGGAGCATGCCTATGCCGATTTTTACGAGTGGCTGCATCAGCAATCAGATCTAAATTCCATATTTGCGGCTACTCTTTTTTTATACGACCGTATGTCAAATGACCCCGAACTGAGCAACCGCATTATCCGGTTTTGGTCAGGTGATAAATTCGGTCCGAGTGAAATTAAAAAATACCTCCGGGCATGCAGGGAGCCGGTAACATACAAGATTGAGAAAATTCCGGTGAGAGAACTTGCTTTGCA
>DFZJ01000055.1 GCA_002382045.1 Syntrophaceae bacterium UBA4059 | reverse complement strand
TCAGAATGGTGGACCATCTCTGGATGCCTTTGACCACACCGGCAGCAATAATGCTCACGGTGATGAGTATGAACAGGGCCTGCCAGATAATCGGTTCCCCTACGCTGCTGATGTGACTCTTGAATACACCGGCATGGTCGATCCCGGGGGTACTCGTGGCCACTACAACCTTGTAAATATAGGCCATTGACCAACCGGCAACGACGGCATAATAAGAAAGAATAATGAAGCCGGTAAACACGCCAAGCGCTCCCACCAGCCACCAGGGAGTGTTCGGAGCAAGAACTTTAAAGACACCGACCGGATCGCGCTGCGCCGCGCGCCCCAAAATCATTTCATTCACAATCAGGGGATAGCCCAGCAGCAGGACGGCAACCAAGTATATCAACATGAAAGCCGCTCCGCCATGCTCACCCGTCATATACGGAAACCGCCAGATATTCCCCAGTCCGATTGCCGAGCCTGAGGCAGCAAGAATAAAGCCGGCACGGGTTGCCCAGTGCTCCCGTTTTCCCCCTGAGTTGCTCATAGCTTTTTCGTCCAACCTCGCGATCAAAACGATCAATAGATATTTTTTCGCCGCGAACTATAGGAATTTCCTTGCAGAGTGTCAAGATAAAAACCGACCACTTTTTTCAATCCCGGAAATTTGAAGCCTGTTTTCAATCAAAGCGTTGCCTGCATCCAATGCGTTTAATGACACACACAAAGAAAGGCCGAAGTGTTTTGCACTTCGGCCTTTCTTTGTAAATCATTGCTCTATTTTGCGGCTTTTTGCAGCGTTTTGGCCATATCCGTTTTTTCCCAGCGGTAGTCATCCATGAAGAATGTCCGGGGGATTTTGCGGTAAATGTTACCGTTGAGCAGGTCGAATTTTTCGATCATGCCTTCCGGCGTCAAATCAAAATGATCTTCAATCATTTTTTCCAGTCTGTCGTCTGAGACCTTGCCCGTGCCAAATGTGTTGACATAAATGGAAAACGGGCAGGCAATGCCGATGGCATAAGCCAGCTGAACGGCGCATTTGGAAGCAAGCCCCGCCGCCACAATATTTTTGGCGACATAGCGGGCGCCGAAGGCTGCCGAACAATCCACTTTTTCCGGTGTCTTATTGACAACCGCGCCGCCACCCAGTTGAGCGCCGGGATATCCGCCATAAAACTGTACAACCAGCTTGCGTCCGGTCACACCGGAATCCGCCGCACTGCAGGAATTAATAGCATTCCATTCACCGGTGGGGTTGAATAAAAACTCCGTTTTCTTATCCACGCAATCCTTTAAAGCCTCAAAAGCAATTTTCTTGGCCCGGTCACGCACTTTCAAACGATCGCCTTTGACAAAACGGTAATCAATTGAGTTGGACATCAGTACCTTGGCTACCCGCAGGGGTTTGCCGGTTTTGGTGTCGTAATCAACCGACACCTGACCTTTCCCGTCCGGCGCAAAAATCGGGTCCTGACAGAACTCAAAGGCCCTCATCATTTTATTGACCAGCACATAAGGCAGGGGCAGAAGTTCCGGGGTCTCGTCACAGGCAAAACCATACATAATACCCTGATCGCCCGCGCCGATTTCCTGATCCTTGTTCAAAAGACAGCTTGTTCCCTGATTGATGTCGTCTGACTGCGGAATAATCGCGTTGAGCACACCCATGAGATGACCGTTTAATCCGACGGCGGCGTGATTGTAGCCGAGTTCAATCACAGAGTCTCTGGCAATTTTATCAACATCAACATAAACTCTTGTTCTGACCTCGCCGCCCACCATGCAGATTCCCTTGCCCAGAAAAACCTCAATGCCGCAATGCGGCATATTCGCCAGCGTAAGCTTTTGTTTTTTCTCTTCATCGAGGATAGCCGCAATCACATTGGCCGCAATAATATCGGCAACCAGATCAGGATGCCCCACTTTGACACTTTCCGACGAAATTTGCATAATCTTTCTCCTTACAGTTTTTTATGCGGGATTTCAGTCATCAGAACTAAAAAACCCGCGCCAAAGCACGGGTTCAATTGATTCATTGATTTTCAGTGCTTTAGCACATTTATAGAGCGGAGCAATTTACTTTAAATCACCGCTGGGTTTGTTTCATACCACACAAATAAATAAAATCAAGCAAAAAATATGAATCCTCCGGTTATGTAAAAAACACGGGGTGATCTGTCGAATCGCGCGTAACTTGCAGTTTATTCCACATCGATCTGGAACGGCGCCAGTTCTCTTCGGGCATAGTCCATATAAATTTTTTCTTTAATAAAGAGGTCGTATAAATCTGAGTCAATGTGTTGATCTTTAACCATGAATTTTATTATTTGTAAAACCTCCCCCAGGGTCTTTCCTTTTTTGTAAGGCCGGTCTTTGGCGGTCAGTGCCTCAAAAATGTCGGCCAGGGCAATCATGCGCGACTGCAGAGAAAGTTGATCTCCCTTCAAGCCCAACGGATAACCGCTGCCGTCAAGTTTTTCGTGATGTGCGGCTGCGTATTCGGCAATTTTGTGTAACTTTTTCGGGAAAGGCAGTTTGTTCAGCATCTTATAGGTAAGAGCCGCGTGATTATTGATCATGGTCCTTTCTTCATCATTGAGTGTGCCCCGGCGGATACTTAAATTGTAAACTTCATCTTCCGAGAGCAGGGGCAAAATCTGCGAGCTGGTGGTCCACTGCCTTTTGGCGATCTTTTTGATCCGCTCGATCATTTCATCCTGAATAAATTCACTGCCGCTATTGACCTGCACCAGGAACTGATATTCTTCATCCAGAACCTTTAGTTCACGGGCGGCTTCTTCCAGGGAATGCCCGCTTGAATTTTTTTGGGCATTCCTTATCGCCAGATGATATTCACATTTAAGCAATTCAAACCGTGTTTTAACATCTTCAATCCGATCATATATTTTTTCTAATTTTGTTGCTTTATCAACAACATGATCGGGTGTGGTAATTTTCCCGATATCATGCAGCCAGGCCGCCATGCGCAATTCCTGCATTTCATCCTCGGAAAAGCTGATCCCGGCAAAATGTCCGTCATGAGTTGCGTTAATCTTTTCCGCGATATTCATCGTCAGACCGGCTACCCGTCGTACATGCCCGCCGGTATAGGGAGATTTTTCGTCAATGGCCAGCGCAATGGATTGAATAAAAGCATCCAGTAAATTCTTCAGCTCGAAAATAAGCATGTTGTTGGTTAGAGCGACCGCCGCCTGTGACGCCAGTGACTTGGCCAGCTCCTGCGCCTTCAAGGGAAAAGAGAATACCCGCCCCGTATCAGGATCTTTGGCGTTAATCAGTTGAACAACACCGATGATATCATTGTCATGATTGCGCATCGGAACAACCAGCATGGATTGCGTACGATAACCCGTTTTCTTATCAAACTCCCGGGGACCTTCAAAATTGAAACCGGGTGCATGGTAAACATCATCAATATGAACCGCCTCTGCGGTATTCGCCACATGCGCGGAAATATTGGAATGATTTGGCAAACCATCCGCACCGGTCAGTTTGATCGGCGGCCAGGTTATTTTTTCGCCCGTGCCTCCCATCTTCAGCCCCATGGATTGATTCTGAATGAAAGCGAACTGAAGCTCTCTTTCGTTTTCGGACATCAAATAAAGCGTGCCGCCGTCAGCGTTCGTGATGGTGAGCGTTTCAATTAATATTTTTTCCAACAGGCGATCGATGTTCTTTTCCGCAGACAGCGCCAAACCGATTTGTGTTAATCTTCGCAAATGATCCGCGTCAATGGAATTATTGTTATTCATTTTTACCTGCATAACATATTACCTCTTGCCGTTATCGAATAATGATCAATGGAATATCTTTCCCCAACTGTCTTTTTATCTTTGTAAAGTTAGATACCACAACTGTGGTGCGAAATTCATGCAGAATTTTCGACTTTAAAACAATCCGGATACTTTTTCGAAACCATCATCTTTGGGTTGCAATTAATTCCCAGGGGGGCTATGAAATAACCATTAAGAAAGAAGGATGGCTTATTTTGAAGATTGATTCTGCAAAAGTGATGAATGTTAAAGGTTTTCTGGATGAAGCAGAGGCCCATCGTCTCTACAATCTGGCCTCAGAGGCCTCAAAGTTCGGGTCCTGTCTGGAAATCGGCAGTTATTGCGGTAAATCCGCCATCTATCTGGGCACGGCCTGCAGGGAAAACAGCGCCGTTTTGTTTTCCGTCGATCATCACACAGGCTCGGAAGAACAGCAGCCCGGACAGGAATATTTCGATCCTGACTTGCTGGATAAAGAAACAGGGAAAATCGACACCTTTCGTCTATTTCGTAAAACGATCGATGATTTTGATCTGGGCAATACCGTGGTTCCGGTCATTGGCCGGTCGGAAGTTGTAGGACAGGCCTGGCAAACACCTTTGAGTCTGCTCTTTATAGACGGCAGCCACGCCTATGAATCCGTATTGAATGACTATCAAATCTGGGCCAAACACGTGATGAAGGGCGGCTATCTGATTTTTCATGACATCTTCCCGAATCCATCAGACGGCGGCCAGGCGCCCTATCAGGTTTATTCTTTAGCGGTCGATTCTGAACTATATGATGTTCTACCCCTGTTCAAATCATTGGGCGTGCTGAAGAGAAAAGGCTGAACAACACGCTTAAACGCACTGGCGCCTCACGCCCAGTGCCAGGTACAGCCTTGATCGTTTTCTCTTGCCGTGATGTAGCCGCGGGACAGAAAATCGTTGACAGTGTTTTCAATCAGACCGGGATCGCCTGTAATATGTTTTTGCATTCTTTCGGATAATATCTTTTGGGCTGCATCACCGCCTGCGTTCAGTTCCGATGCATGAATGAAACCCAGTTTCTCAACCAGATCTTCCTTGAGAATGGCAAAGGTGATGTTCATCCGGTGTTGACCTTCAACCCGCATGTCATCATAAGGCTTGTTCTTCCCCGTTTTGTAATTGTCCAGCACTTTCTGCCAGTCGTTATTGATCTCAGCATCGTATGAAGCAACAAAATCACGGATGTCTTGGTCAGAAAGTTCCGCCGTTCTCACAATTGCATCATTGGCGTCGTACTTTGACCAGTCTCTGGTTAATATTTCCAGATCATAGTCGCCGGCTTTTTCGCACAAGGTTGTGCCCGGGAAAGGCGCGAGATAATGGTAACCGTAATAAACATCCAGGCTTCGGGCAAACGCATCGGTTCTTTTGAGCGTATCTTTCGTTTCACCCGGCAACCCGACCATGAAGGAAGCATGAGCCAGCATCCCGGACTGCTTGCACATCCTGACCGCGTCTTTGACCTGTTCAAGTTTAATGCCCTTCCTGACCCGTTTGAGCATTTCAGGACAGCCTGATTCCACGCCAAAGCTGATACTGTCGCAACCCGCAGCAGCCATCGCATCAAACATTTCCCGATTGACAGTATCCACTCGGGCAAATGCGCTCCAGGCGAATTTCAAATTACGGTTTTTGATGCCGTTGCATATTTCCTTGACCCGATGGGTATCGGAGGCAAAAAGATCGTCGGCTATATTCATGCGGTCAAATCCCAAACCTATGATCTGCTCAATTTCATCGAGCACCAGCCCCGGACTGCGGCGGCGCACTTTCGATCCGACCATTTTCCGCCCCAGACAAAAGATGCAGCCATGAGGACAGCCGCGCCCCGTAATCATGCTGACTGGAAAACCAAGCGCCCGATAACGCGAGATGGGCAGCCTGTGCCTTGCCGGGATGGGAATACGGTCAACATCAACGATGAAATCTCTCCTGCCGTTATTGACGATTTCGCCGGCCTCCCGAAAGGCGATACCCTGAATACCCCGCCATTTACTTTTCTGTTTTATGAGCGGAGCAAATTCAACGATGGTATCGTCTGCCTCGCCGATAAAGATTAAATCGATTTCCGGATAGGTTCTGAGCGTCTCGTCCACGGTAAAGGATACATGCGGCCCGCCCATCATCGTGAGAATGTCCGGATTGATGCTTTTCACATCACGCAGGATCCGCTGCGCATCATAAAAATTCATCGTGACGGAACCGGCGCCCACCGCATCCGGTTGAAAATCGGCCAGTTGCAAGGCCAGTTTTTCCATGGAATAACAGGAGATGATATAGTCGAAAACACGCACTTCACAGCCGGCAGCTTCAAAGGCTGCGGTGACATAAGCGATGCCCAGCGGCGGCGAGGGGTACTCTCCCAGGGGATAGGGTGCGGCAATAACGGCAACTTTCATATTCAATCTCCCCTTCGCGGGAAAAGCAATGACCTGATCCAGCCTGAAATAGTGTTCCCTTTCATCGCGGTGCGATCAATCTCTTCAAAATCTCCGGCCAATTTGACGGGATCAGAAAGCCAATCCATTCTGGTCTTTAAGGTTTTAGCCGGATCCAGGTATTTAATAACCTTTGCCGGATTTCCGGCGGCAATAGCATTTGCCGGAATGTCTTTTACAACGATCGAACCGGCGCCGATAACAGCATTATCTCCGATCGTTACACCCTTGCATATCATTGAGCTTTCGCCCATCCAGACATTGTTACCGATGCTGACCGCCTGAGTATTGCCGACCGACAAACTGCGATCATATAAATCGTGCCAGTCCGAATCGCTTATACTGACATTTTGAGCCGTCATGCAACCATCGCCAATGGATACACAAGTTGCGGCCATGATTCTCGTACCCGGACAGATCAGACAACATTGTCCGATTGAGATTTTCCCTGAAGACTTCCAGGCAGGCCAAACTGTAAATCTTACTTTTTTATCCGGTGTCGCGATAACATTTGAATAGTCTCCCAGAAATACCGGTCCGCCGAATACTTCCACCTGCCAGGGCTTCATAAACACAACCCCCCGTCCAAAATATTCGAATTGAGGCGCCAGAAAATACTGTGCATAGCTCTTCTGAAGCTTTTGATAGAAACGTTTCACGTAATATGGACGATGATCCTTCTGCAACGCATTACTCTTTTCAAAATGATTTATTGGTCAATGTATTTTCAAAATAATCAACAGTTGGAAAACTGCGGTAAGCTTATCAGAAGATTATAATTTCCGTTCCTGCCAATAGCGATGGTTAAAGATTTTCGCAGCCGGCGTTATACCGTTTAAGGCATCCCAGGCCATGAGGACCGCTGCAGACGTCCAGCCGGTTTTTTCTTCCGGCCAAATCACACTATCGGGAAACGTCACGCCCATCCAGTAAGAGCCGTCGGGATAGCGCTTGTCGCCAAGCCAGCTGAAAATTGTTTTGGCACGGGTATCGTCTTCAATGGCCGAAAGTGCCAAGATAAACTCTGATGTTTCAGCCATGGTAACCCAGGGACGATCGCTCACGCAACGCACCCCCCAGTCGGGCACCACAAATTTATCCCAGAAATGATCGATCCGCTTTTTCGCTTCATCACCGCTGATGGCGCCGCATAAAATCGGGTAATACCAGTCCATTGAAAAGCGCGACTTGATCATATTAAAAAGATCAGGCCGGTTGCGAATCGTCTCGCCCAAACGCTCGCAGGCCTTTTGCCAGCCGGGTCTTTTGATTTCGAGTTCTTCGGCAATAGCCAGCGCGCACTTGATACTCATATAAATCGAACTGCATCCAGTCAAAAGCGCCATTTTGTCAATAATACCATCTTTGTTTCTGGCCCAATAAATTTCACCTTCCGGCGCCTGCATGTTGATCGCATACTGGATGGCATGCATCACGGACGGCCACATGCTTTTAAGAAAATCAACATTGTCCGTGATCAGATAATGATGATAAACGCCCACAGCGATATAGGCGGCAAAATTTGTTTCTTTCGTCGAATTGATAATGACGCCATCTTGAGTTTCCGACCACCAGCTGCCGTCAGCCAACTGTGTTGAAACCAGCCATTGATAGGCGCGTTCGGCCTGATGGGAATACCCGGCAATGCTCAGCCCCATGGCGCTTTCGATATGATCCCAGGGATCCGTTTTGCCGCCTGCCGACCAGGGAATCTCACCATTACTTTTTTGCAGGGAGGCGATAAACTCGGCTACTTTCTCTATTTCAACGGGTTTGATCGCTTCGCTTAAGGATACATTTAATTCCATGATCTTAACCTTTTTTCAAATAAAACACGATGCTCTTACCGATTAGCGGATTCAATGCTTCCTCCAGAAACCGCACTCCCCTGGGTTTGCAAAACATATCCCAGACCAAAAACTTATGATAGAGCTTTACAAAAATATTGTCTTCATTTTTAATGCCGACCAGGCATTTCAGCCACCAGTAAGGCGCATGCAGCGCGTGTTTGTAATTAATCTTCCAGCATTGCATGCCTTGGCCTGTAAGCATCTTCTGCAGTTTTTTCTTTTTATAAATACGGATGTGACCGCCTTCATCGCTGGAATATGCCGTGGAAATCATCCAGCAGATGCGTTCTGAAAAATATCGCGGCACGCTGACCACCAGAGTTCCACGAGACTTCAGGACGCGAACCAGTTCTTTCAACGCGGCTTCATGCTCCGGAATATGCTCCAACACTTCCGAACAAATAACGCAGTCAAACGAACCATCGGCAAAGGGCAGTCGCGTAATGTCGGCACACGTCACGGAATAATCGGTGGAGAGCGCATCCGGCATTTCTTTTAACGCTTTGACGGCCTCATCCACATCGGCTGGATTCCGGTCGACCCCGACAATCTTCAGCCCCGGCAATTTGGCCAAAGCACGCAAATGCCTGCCGCTGCCGCATCCGGCGTCCAGCACGTGAGAACCCGGTTTTAACTTCAACTCATGAAAATCGACGGTGATCATTGATTGCCTCGCGATATACTTCCGCCACTTCCCGGGCGGCTTTTTTCCAGCTGAATACCGAACTGACGCGGTCCAGCCCCGCTTGCGCGTATTTTTTTCTTTCTTCCGGCGAATTCAACAATCGCGTAATGGCATCCGCCAGAGCTTTGGAATCAGCAGGCGGAACGATGATACCCGCATCTCCCACCACTTCCGGCAAAGCGCCTCCGGATGTGGAAATCAGCGGCACACCGCAGGCCATCGCTTCGGCGGCGGGGATGCCAAACCCTTCATACAGCGACGGTACCACGGCAATCGTTGATTTGGCATAGTAATCCGCAAATTCCTCGTTGGCGATGCGCCCGGTGAAATGGACAATATCACTCACCCCAAGTTTGGCCACCAGGTTTTCAATGATACCGTCTTTCTTGGGCTGGCCGATAACGGTCAATTTGATCGGCTGTTTTTTACGAATTTCCGCTACCGCCTCCAAAAGAAAATTGAGACCCTTCAGGGGGGTGTCCGCACTGTTGGTTACAATCAGGGAATTCTCCGGCCTGGGACCGTTTTGTTTGGGATAAAAATATTCGTTGATGATGCCGTTGTGCACAACGCGGAATTTATTTTCATCCAGCGAAAACTCTTTGGCAATGTCTTTCTTGGTGAATTCCGACACCGTGATAATATGAGAAAATTTTCGGGCTACCTTCAACTGCATGTTGATAAATGAGTACCAGCGGCGAACACGAAATTTCTGGCGGAGCGTTTTGGCCGCTTTATAATCTTCCTGCCTGTCCACCGTAATCGGGTGGTGAATGGTGACAATAGTCGGCATAACCTCCTGTGCCAGTTTTCCGATGCCATAGGCAAGACACTGATTGTCGTGAACAATATCGTAATCGTTTTTATGATCTTTCAGATAGGCGTAAACACGCTCGCCAAAAGTGAATGGCTCCGGAAAGCTGCCCACACAGACATTTAAAAACTCATACATATTAAGCGGTTTCACCAAATCACTGATTTTTTCCGGCCAGAAAAGATGATCCGGATGATAAAGATCAAGACTAGGCATTTTAATCAGGCCGATATTTTTATTCAGATGGGGATAAGGCGGACCGGATAGGACATCCACCTGATGTCCTTCGTCGGCTAATGCCTCGGCTAAATGCTTGATGTAAACCCCCTGCCCGCCACAAGTGGGATTGCCTCGATAAGTCAACAGGCAGATTTTCAACGGACTTGAACCAGAACGACTCTTCACACACCAACCCTCTGAACCAGCTTTTGAGAATTTTCAAACATGGCAGAAATTTCTTCGTCGGATAATCCTGCTCCTTTTGCGATCTTCGTTGCCATGATAAGGCCGACATAATCACCCGGCGCGTGAGCGTCGTTATTGAGCACCAGTTGCGCGTTACATTTTATGGCCATTTGAACAACATGGCCATTACTGAAACTATGACCTCTGCGGGTGGTAATCTCAAGGAAAACACCTTTTTTTGCAGCAAGACACACTTCTTCTTCGGTTATCAGGCCCGGATGGGCAAGAATATCGACGGCCGCATGGATGGCGGCCAGATTGGTGCCTACCGGCACGGGTTCCGTTATGGTTTCCCCGTGGACGACAACAATCTTTGCCCCCAGTTTTCTGGCCTCAGCAGCAAGCGAGGCGATGTCGGCGGGGTCAACATGCGTGAGTTCCACACCGGGCAAAACCTGCATTCTGCCCTTCTGAGTAATCTTTGTACAGGCCTTGACCACCCTTGGAATAATAAAGTCAATATTGGAATAATCGGCATGATCGGTAATGGCAATTGTCTTGTATCCGGCGGCAAAGGCCCGCTGAACCGACTCCGACACAATAAGATCACCGTCGCTGAAAATAGAATGTGTATGTAAATCAATCATTTCAAACATTCATCACTGAAATTTAAAAAACCCTGAAAACTGTTTGTCATTTAGCAAATTTAGAACCGGGAGTCAATAAAGATCACGAAATAACTGGAATATAAAAAGAACGAGCGTTCTGCGGCTGTTGGGATTGAATATTGCCGCCGGATAGTCCGGTGGTGTCCTCAAAGTGCGTTTCCAAAAGTTTCAGCGACCGGGCTTTAGCGTTCATGGCATTAATGCATGCCGCAAGACCGCCCGGATAAGTGCGCCCCAGTGCGTGAGCAGAACGATTATCCGACGCCATTAAGGAAGGCAATCAGCGGAGCGTAAAACAAGTCCCCTTGGCAACCGGCCGGCTTCAGAAGGAAGAGAGCGCTGGTACACCGCTACTGTTATCGGTGATTTTGAAAATCCGGTAGTAACCGGGACTGTCAGCATGATCCCACACAGAATCATCACAAAGGTTACGATGCCATATTTATTGGCCATGTTCTCTCCGCGGAAGTTAATGGGATATACCCTCTCATTTTTATCGTTACTGTCAAGCTAACTTTTAGCTAACTTTTAAATCGAAACGGGGCAAATACCATTCCGTTCGCCCGGTTTTTCCTTGACTTCATCAGTCCGATCCTGCTATTTTCTTCACCGATTCGGCCGTAATGTTTGTTGTATTAATCATTTTTCATTTAACATCAACAAGGAGAATTTGTCATGGAAATTAAAAAGGTGTGTGTTTTAGGCGCCGGCTTAATGGGAAACGGCATTGCCCAGGTTTGCGCTCAGGCAGGTTACGAAGTTGCATTGCGCGATATTGAGCAGAAATTTGTAGATGGCGGGATGAACACCATCAAAAAGAATCTGGGCCGTGACGTTGAAAAAGGAAAGATGACGCAGGCAGACATGGATGCCGTTCTGGGACGGATCAAGCCAACGCTGAGCTTGAAGGACGCAGCGGCCGGAGCGGACATTGTGGTTGAGGTTGTCATCGAAGTCATGGACATTAAGAAAAAAGTTTATGCTGAACTCGAAGAAATCGTCCCACAACATTGCTTGTTTTTCACAAATACATCGGGACTGAGTATCACGGAAATGGCCGCCGTAACGGGCAGGCCGGACCGGTTTATCGGCACGCATTTTTTCAATCCCGTTCCGGTAATGCGACTTCTGGAAATCATTCGCGGCCATCAGACATCCGATGATACACTGGAAACTGCCCGCGAGTGGGGCAAAAAGATCGGCAAAGAGGTGATCACCGTGAAAGAGGCGCCGGCATTTGTCGTCAACAGAATTCTCTGCACGATGCTCAATGAGGCTTTCTTTGTTCTGGATGAAGGACTGGCCTCGGCAGAGGATATTGACAAAGGCATGGTTCTGGGATGCAATCATCCGATAGGACCGCTGGCGCTGGCCGATCTTGTCGGCAATGAAACCCTGTTGCGTGTCATCGAAGGATTGCACCGTGAACTGGGCGATAAGTACCGGCCCGCACCTATTTTAAGAAAGCTGGTCCGCGCCGGAAATTTTGGACGAAAAACCGGCAAAGGGGTGTACGATTACGGCAAACACTAATTTAGTTCTCTCCAAAACGCCACGGCAGTCTAAACATGATTAAAGGAGAAAGGGATATGGATTTTGAACTTACCGAAGAAATGAAGATGTTGAAGGAGATGGCCTATAGATTTGCTGTGACGGAGGTAAAGCCTGTATCACGGGAATCTGATGAACATGAAAAATACCTGCCGGAAATCAGAATCAAAGCGGCCCAAAATGGGCTGGTTGGCGCATGGATTCCTGAAGAATATGGCGGGCCGGGCGCCGGAATTCTGGGTCATGCCATCATCACGGAAGAAATATCCAAAGTCGATATGGGCATCGGCCTGAACATCGTTGCCTCGGGCTTCGGTTGCGAATCTATCCTCAACTACGGGACGGAAGAGCAGAAAAAAACGTATCTGCCGCCGATCTGTGAAGGGGTGAAAGTCTGCGCCGGCGCTTATACCGAACCTAATGCCGGAACGGATGTTTCCGGCTACAAAACACGAGCGGTCAAAGACGGCAATGACTATGTCATTAACGGCAACAAAATGTTCATCACCAACGGCACGGTTTGCGATTTTATGGTGGCGCAATGCATTACCAACCCGGAAGAAAAAAAGCATAACAGCTTCAGTCTGATTATCATTCCCGCCGATGCCAAGGGTGTGACCCGCAATAAAATTCACGGGAAAATGGGCATCCGCGCCAGCGATACGGCGGAAATCGCGCTGGAAGACGTGCGGGTTCCCCAATCCAATCTGGTGGGAAAAGAAGGGCACGGCTTTCGCCAGCTGATGCACTTTTTCGATATCACCCGCGTCATGGTTTCCGGCCAGGCCCTGGGACTTTCAGAGGCTTGCCTGGAAACAAGTATTAAATATGTCAAGGAAAGAACAGCCTTTGGTGCACCGCTGGGGTCTTATCAAATGACGCAGATGAAGCTCACCGAAATGGCGATCCGCATTGAAGCGCTGCGCGGTCTGGTTTATAAAGCAGCCTGGCTGATCGATCAGGGAAAACCTGATTACACTCTGGCGGCCATGGCTAAGTTCTATGGCGGACAGACCGCTGTCTTTTGCGCCAATTACGCCGTTGAGCTGCACGGCGGCTATGGCTACATTGAGGAATATCCCGTGCAAAAATGGTATCGGGACGCGAAAATACTTGAGCTTTATGAGGGAACCAGGGAAGCCGAGATCATGACCATCGGACGAGCGCTGCAGACACGGTGATGATATAAAAATAGTAGTTCGTTATTCTTTGATGACTTCTCTGGCAATGACGATCCGCTGAATTTCCGATGTGCCTTCATAAATGGTCGTGGCGCGGGCGTCCCGGTATAAACGTTCAACCTTGTAGTCTTTCGTATAGCCGTATCCGCCATGAACCTGAAGCGCCATATAGGCGCTGGAATTGGCTGTTTCCGAAGCGAACAACTTGGCCATGGAGGCTTCTCTTGTAAATTTCAACCCTCTGTCCTTGCGGTCTGCCGCAGCGAGCGTCAGCCATGTGGCGGCTTCAATCTTTGTCGCCTCATCCGCAATCATAAACTGAATGGCTTCAAACGAACTGATGGTTTTTCCAAACTGGCGCCTTTGTTTGGTATAGGAAATAGCCTCATCCAGACAAGCCCTGGCAATGCCGGTCGCCTGCGAGGCAATGCCTATTCTTCCGCTGTCGAGCGCACGCATGGCCACCTTGAATCCTTCACCGGGAGCACCCAGCAAGTTTGCCGCAGGAATTTCACAATCTTCAAAGACCAGTTCCACCGTGTTGGATGCCCTCAGTCCCAGCTTTTCTTCTTTTGTCCCGATTTTAAAACCGGGTGTGCCTTTTTCTATGATAAAAGCGGAAAGGCCTTTCGTCCCCTTCTCCTGTCCGGTTCTGGCAATCAGGTTGATGATATCGGCATACTGTCCGTGCGTAATGAACACCTTGGTTCCATTAATGATATATTTGTCTTTTTTAAGAACGGCTGTCGTCGTCATCGACCCGGGATCAGAGCCGGCATTCGGTTCCGTCAGCGCAAAAGCGCCCAGAAGCGAACCTTCGGCAAGGCCTGTCAACCATTTATCTTTCTGCTGACTGCTGCCGAATTTCAAAAGAGGCTCCGTAGACAAATTGGCCACCGACATGGTGACCGCGCTTGAAGCACAAGCGTAGGCTATCTCCTGCAGCGCCAGTGAATATGCGACCGCGCCGGCGCCTGAACCGCCCAGCGCAGGCGGCACCATCATGCCGAGCAGTCCGAGCCCGCCCATCTTTTTTATTGCATCCATCGGGAACAGGCCATGCAGGTCCCATTCGGCCGCCTTTGGTTCCAGTTCCTTTTTGGCAAAGTCTCTTGCCATAAGCCTGATCATTTCCTGCTCGCTTGTAAGTTCAAATGCCATAGTCGCCACTCTCAGGGTATATACAGAACTACCAGCAGTTCTGCTTTTTCGCCGGAAGGATTACTCAATGCGTGATGCAGAGCCGAATTAAAATGGATGCATTCGCCCCGCTCCAGAAGGCTGGTATTTTTGCCCACGGAGATTGAAAGATGCCCTTTTAACACATAAATGAATTCTTCGCCTTCATGATGATATTCAACACCTTCATGAACCGTATCAGGCTCAATAGTCACAAGGTATCCGCCCAGATGCTTATCGGCGCCTGATTTAGTCAGTTGTTTATAGGCATAGGATCCCGCGCGCCTCTTCTGGCTTTTGACGCGGGATGATGCTTTTTTGTTTTCGTTTTGATCCAGTGTTGCCACGTCAACCTTCAGTGTCCGGCTTAATTGCAACACCAGCGCCACCGGAGGTGTGGTTTCATCGTTTTCAACTTTTTCCAGAAGGTCCGCGGGATAGCCGGTTTCATGCGCCAGCTCTTTGATACTCAGTCTTTTACCTTCACGATACGCTTTAACGCTTTGTCCGAATGATTTCTTTTGATCTTTTGCCATGATTATTTCCCTGAAATAAATGTCTGTCTGTTATTCACCCACCTTTAGTTGTTTGGCCACTACATCATTGAGGGTTTTTTGCGCCTCTGTGAGTTTCTCATACTTGGATTTGATCTTCGCCGCATTGCCTTCCAGAATCGCTTTGAGCAGGTCGCCTTCCAGCTCCGCCACGTCAATTCTGCGATAGTAGTCCATAGTTTCCTTGAGATGGGCCAGAACGATTTTCCCGGTCAGGATAGGATGGTTGTTCGTCACATTGGCGTCTTTAAATCTTGTGCCGTGCTCGAGTTCGACCTCCAACCCCATCCGGAAATCGTCCAGAGGAATCATCATGCTCTCGGTATTAACAATTTCAAGAACTTTGTAGGCCTCTTCATCCGAAACCACCGCTTTCGTCCGTTTGGACCAGTCTTCCATCCCGATTTCAGCGCATACTCTGGCCACTTCTTTCGCTGTCACATATTCCGGCAGTATCATTTTTTCTCCTTTAATAATTATCCGGGCATCGTAAAATTGAACTTCGTTTTAATATCATAAACGTTGAATAAATAAAACCAGGGAATGATCGGCCGGCAAATTTGGTTTGACAATGTCCGCAGAGAATATTATGAATCCTACGCGCCTGTATGTTGAGAGATTCGACAAACATCAAATCCATGTTCAGGAGCATTAAGCAAAACACAAATAACTTCCTGAACGGAAGTAAAAGAAGGAGAATATTCTATGAAGACCTACACACTCGACAAACCGGACAACCTGATTGACTGGTGGAAGGAAAGTGTCGACAAATACGCCGACAGAAGATTCATAGGCACCAAGAATAAAGACGGTGTTTACGAATGGGTGACGCGTAAAGAAGTCAACACGCGCATTGACAATCTCCGGGCAGGATTGGCCAAGCTTGGCGTGAACGAAGGTGATGCCGTAGGCATCATCGCCAATAACCGCGTGGAGTGGGTTGTCGCCGCTTTTGCCGCCTGGGGACGCGTCGCCCGGTATGTTCCGATGTATGAAGCGGAACTTGTTAAAATATGGAAATACATTATCACCGACAGCCGGATCAAAGTGCTGTTTGTTTCCAAGCCTGAAATCTACGAGAAAATAAAAGATTTTCCCAAAGAGATTCCCACGCTCGAGCATATTTTTATCATTGACTCAGAAGGTGATAATTCGATGGCGGCCCTTGAAAAAAGAGGATCGGCACAGCCTGTCTTGCCCCAGAGTCCGAAACCCGATGATATCGCCGAACTCATCTATACATCCGGCACAACCGGCAACCCCAAAGGCGTTTTGCTGTCTCACGGCAATTTTACCCACAATTCATCTTCCGGCCTCAAGATGTACCCCGAACTTCGAAAAAATGATGGTATCGACAGCGTGACGCTGGCCATTTTACCCTGGGCGCATGTTTTCGGACAAAGCGGCGAGTTATTCGCGATTATCCGCCTTGGCGGTTCTTTCGGACTGGCGGAAAGCCCCGCCACCATCGTTGAGGATATTGTTAAAGTCAAACCCACCTTTCTCGTTGCCGTACCCCGTGTCTTTAACCGGATATACGACGGCCTGTGGGCCAAAATGAACAAAGAAGGAGGATTGGCCAAAGCCCTGTTCGTCATGGGTGTCGAAGCGTCTAAGAAAAAGCGGGAACTGGCAGCCCTTGGTCAGTCCGATTTCATGACCAACCTTAAGCTCAAACTGGCGGATAAAATTGTTTTTTCAAAAATTCGGGAGCGTCTGGGTGGCAGAGTGATGGGAGCCATGACGGGCAGCGCGGCCATGAACCCTGAAATCGGGCAGTTCTTCTTTGATGTGGGCATTCCCGTTTACGATTGTTACGGGCTGACCGAAACGTCTCCCGCCGCCACAATGAATGCCTCCTGGAGCTACCGTCTGGGCAGCGTCGGCCGCGCCATTGACAATGTCAAGATCGTCATCGACTCCTCCGTCGTGGAAGAAGGCGCAACCGACGGCGAAATTATTATTTACGGTCCAAATGTCATGAAAGGCTACCACAACCGCCCCGAAGACACACAGGCCACAATGACACCTGACGGTGGTTTCCGGACCGGAGATCGCGGAAGACTGGATAAAGACGGGTTCCTCTTCATTACCGGCCGCATCAAGGAACAGTATAAACTGGAGAACGGCAAATTCTGTTTCCCGGTTTCCCTGGAAGAAACGATCTGCCTGGTGCCGTTTGTTCAGCAGGCGGTTATTTATGGTCTCAACCGGCCTTACAATGTTTGTCTCATCGTTCCGGATTTTGATGTCTTGAAAAACTACGCCAAGGAAAAAGGACTGCCGACAGATATTCAAACCCTGCTGGCACGTCAGGATGTCACCGACATGATCAGCGGGGAGATTACCAGCCATCTGAAGGGTAAGTACGGCAGTTACGAAATCCCGAAAAAGTTTTTGTTTCTTTCCGAACCTTTCAGTCTGGACAATGGCATGCTGACCCAGACCATGAAACTCAAGCGCAAAATTGTTCTGGATAAATACATGGACCAAATTGAAGCGCTTTACAAATAGACAGCAGAAGACTTTCCTGTCAAAAAGAGCTAAAAAAGGCCGCCTCATAAGAAATGAGGCGGCCTTTTTTTATTGAATGATAACAAATATAAACTTATTTTACTGCATCCTTCAAACCCTTTCCGGCTTTGAATACCGGAACCTTTTTGGCAGCGATCTTAATGGCTTCGCCTGTCTGGGGATTTCTGCCCTTGCGAGCCTTTCTCTTGCTCACGGAGAAGGTGCCGAATCCCACCAACGTCACGCTGTCACCTTTTTTGAGTGCTTTCTGGATTGCCGCCAATGTCGCACTAACCGCCGCATCAGCCTCTTTCTTTGTGCATGTTGCTTTTGCTACTTCTTCGATTAACTCTGCTCTGTTCATTGGACACCCCTTTAAAAGTTTTATTTTTGGAAAACGGTTGAGCGAAAATATATCTTATTTAAAAAAAAATCCACCTTTTTTATGAAAATATTTTCATCATATTGCGTGGCCACAAACTTTTCATGCCGGGTACCCCTCCATCCGCAGCAAGCCCGTTCTCTTATCCGGCATGCACCTGTCCTTCAGCGCAACTTCTGCTTAGATGCCTGTTTTTTATACTGCTTTTCGCCAAAAATTAAATCCTGTTTCTTAATAAACACTTCCGTGTCGGGCGCCACAGAATGTGTCAGCCAGACGTTACCGCCGATCACGGAACGTTTGCCGACAACCGTATCTCCACCCAGAATGGTGGCATTGGCATAAATGATGACGTCATCTTCAATCGATGGGTGGCGCTTTTTGGATCTCAAACGCTTGCAGTCCGCTTTCGATAAAGACAAAGCCCCCAGCGTAACCCCCTGATAGATGCGCACACGGTTACCGATCGTGCAGGTTTCTCCAATGACAACACCTGTGCCATGATCAATAAAGAAGCTCTCACCAATATGGGCGCCCGGATGGATATCAATGCCTGTGCGGCTGTGAGCATACTCCGTCATAATCCTCGGAATAAGCGGAATATTTTGATGGTAGAGTTCATGGGCGATCCGATAAACCATGATCGCCCAGATTCCCGGATAGCTGAAGATGATTTCATCATAACCTTTGGCCGCCGGATCGCCGTCAAAGGCGGCGCGGATATCCTTGGCCAGCATGGTGCGCAATGGGGGCAGCTGCCGGAGGAATTCCACAGTCAGTTGATGTCCGAGCGGTTCGCAATGCACGCAGGGATGGTTCATACGAATACAATCATGCCGAATGGCCAGCACAACCTGTTCGGAAAGGATTTCGTAAAGAGCGGTTGCCTGCTGACCGAGATAATATTCCAAATTGGTGGAATCCAGCCGGGTGCGCACAAAATACCCCGGATATAGAATCAGCGCCAGACGGCGCAGAATATCGATGATCGCTTCCCGATGCGGGAT
>DFZJ01000034.1 GCA_002382045.1 Syntrophaceae bacterium UBA4059 | reverse complement strand
CGGAGCTGGAGAAGAAAGATTACAGGGATTAAAGGGAACAATGACAGCGATTTTGTGATCGCTGTCATTGTTCCCAAAGGAGAAGGACCCATGAAAGAAAGAATTCTGATTGTGGATGACCGGGAGGAGAACCGCTACCTCCTGCAAGCCCTGCTGCAGGGTGACGGCTACGAGATTATCACCGCCATTCATGGCGCCGACGCGCTGGAGAAGGCGCAACAAAATCCGCCGGACCTGATCATTGCCGACATTCTGATGCCGGTGATGGACGGATTTACCCTGTGCCGCGAATGGATGAGGGATGAACGCCTGAAGCCGATCCCGTTTATCTTCTATACCGCCACCTACACCGATGAGCGGGACCGGGTATTTGCGCTTGGCCTCGGGGCCCAACAGTTTATCGTGAAACCCGCGGAACCGGATGTATTCCTGAAACTCATCGGGGAGGCCTTTCGTCTGGTCGAAAATTCATCCGCCGCGTCATCCGCCCTGCCTGTTGAAGCGCGCGAAGAAAATTCCGTTTTTCTGAAGCAATACAATGAGGTGCTGGTTCGCAAGCTGGAGGCCAAGATGGAGGAGTTGGAACGAACCAATAGCGAGCTTGTGCGGGACATTGCCCTGCGCAAAGCTGCTGAAGAAAATATCAGGCAACTTAACGAACAGTTGGAAAAAAAAGTTGCCGAACGGACCGCTGAGCTGAAAGACGTCGTTGCCCATCTGGAAGAACTGAATCGCGTCTTTGTCGGCCGGGAACTGAAGATGGCCGAGCTCAAAGCAAGAATTAAGGAGCTGGAGGGGAAATGATTACAGTGATTGAAGGACGGGATTACTTTGATTAATGGCAGAATTGCATGGATGCCTTAATCGTTTTAATCGACTTTTAAAATCGCTGTCATCAAGGAGTTTTATGATGCTGCTGGACATGCGAAGCATTATTTTCAGCGATCTGCTGATTAATATCGTCTGCCTGTACGTTGTCATCCTTTTGTGGCGGCAGAACCGTGTGCGTTTTACGGGAATGACGTACTGGATTTTTACTTTCCTGTGCCAGACGATTTCGGTTATTTTGATTATGTTACGGGGGTATATTCCGGACTGGGCGTCCATGGTCCTGCCCACCGATTTGATCCTGATCGGAACGCTGCTGGGGTATATGGGGCTTTTAGCGTTCGTCGGCAAAAAGAGTTCTCAGATTCATAATTACGTCATTCTGGTTTTGGTGACCTTTGTCCATGTTTATTTCACCTATGTGCAGTCCGATCTGAACGCAAGAATTTACAATTTCTCGACTGGTTTGCTGATCCTCTGTTTTCAGTGCGCCTGGCTGATGCTTTATCGCGTGCCCGCCAACATGCGGACATTAACACGCCATGTTGGTATGGTTTTTGTTTTTTTCTGTCTGGCCAGTATTTTCCGAATGGTCGGAGTTTTTGTCAACGGGCAATACCGGATCGATTTTTTTCAACCCGGCTCGTCTGATGCGCTGGCCGTAATCATTTACCAGATCCTTTTTATTTTGCTGACTTTTGCCCTGGCTTTGATGTTCAATAAGCGGCTGCTCCAAGAGGTCACGACACAGGAAGAAAAATATTCCCGGGCATTTTATTCCTCCGCGAATGCTATCAATCTGACCCGTTTGCAAGACGGCGTGGTTATTGAAGCCAATACCGGCTTCTTGAATATGCTGGGTTACCAGCATACGGATGTCATAGGAAAACCCGTTACGGATTTACATTTATGGGAGAGAGATGAAGACCGCAAACTGCTTGTTGAAGAGTTATTAAACAAGCGCACCGTCCGTGATCGGGAGTTTCAGTTCCAGATAAAATCGGGAGAGAAGATCACAGGACTTTTTTCGGCGGAGATTATCGTCATCAACAATGAAGAATACGTTTTGTCCAGCATCAATGACATCACCGCGCGCAAGAAAACGGAAGAAGCTCTGAAGAAGAGCAACGCCTACCTGGAAATCCTGAACAATGCGCTGGCCGATGCGATATTCGTCGTCAAATATCCGGAACGGGTCATTGAATATTTAAATGAAGCTGCCGTCAATATGTTTGGATACACAAAAGAAGAAGTTCTGAAAAAAAACGCCCTCATGTTTTACCCCGACCAGGAGGGATACCTCCGCAGCGCCGGCATTTTTCAGGAAACCCTTTTGCAGAAAAAAAATCTTGCCCGTTTTGAAACGATCTTAAAGAGGAAAAACGGGGAGACTTTTCCTGCCTGGTTTACGGCATCATTCCTTAAGGAAGACGAAAGGGTCACAAAATTGATCGTCATCGTTCAGGATATTACCGAGCAGAAGCGTTATCGTGACACCATCCTGCAGCTCAACGCGGAGCTGGAACAACGGGTGGCAGAGCGAACCCAGGAACTGAGCAACACCCAGACAGCGCTTTTAAATCTGGTGGATGACCTGAATACAAGTGCCAGAGATATTACATCCGCCAACCGGTCTCTGGAAGCCGTCAACAAAGAGCTGGCGGCCTTCAGTTATTCCGTCTCCCATGACTTAAGGGCGCCGCTTCGAAGCATCGACGGGTTCAGTGAAGCCTTGATGGAGGATTACGGAGACAAGCTCGATGATGAAGCAAAAAATTATCTGGAAAGAATCCGGCGGGCAACTGAGAACATGAACCGGTTGATCGACGATTTACTCAGCCTGTCGCGAGTGCTGAAATCCGATTTTTACCGTCAGGACTTCGATTTAAGCGCCATGGTTCGCGAAATCGCCGGAGAAATTCAGCAAAGAAATATGCTGAAAGATCTGGTGCTTGATATTCAAGACGGCATCGTTATCAAGGCGGATCAACGCCTGCTGGGCGTCGCCATGACCAACCTGCTGGATAATGCCTGGAAATTTACCAGTAAAAGCGAACATCCGCATATTGAATTCGGCGCTGATGTTCAAAATGGAGAAACGGTTTTTTTTGTCCGGGATAACGGCGCCGGATTCAACATGGAATATGTCGGCAAGATATTCGACGCCTTTCAGCGCCTGCACCGGATGGAAGAATTTCCGGGAACGGGGATCGGACTCGCCACCGTCCAGCGAATTATTCACCGCCACGGCGGGCGGATATGGGCTGAAGGCGAACCGGGGAAAGGCGCCGCTTTCTACTTCACTTTAGAGGGAAAGGAGTTACTATGTTGACCCCCCTGAGAGTACTGATGGTTGAAGATTCGGAAGATGATGCTCTGCTCCTGATCCGGACGCTGAGGAAAAACGGCTACGAACCGACAGCTGAACGGGTGCAAACGTCGGAAGACTTGACCCTGGCCCTGTCGCGTCAGCCCTGGGATATCATTCTGTGCGATTTTCATTTGCCGGGTTTCAGCGGTATCGACGCCATCGCCATCGTGAAGAAAATGAACCTCGACATTCCCATCATTGTTGTATCCGGCGCCATCGGCGAGGAAATGGCCATGGATTGCATTCACCGCGGGGCGTCGGACTATATCATGAAGGGCAATCTGACGCGTCTTGGCCTGGCGGTAAAGCGCGATCTGCAGGAGAAGGAAATGCGCCTCCGGCAAAAAAAGGACGAAGAGTCCCTGCGCCAGAGCGAGGAAAAATACAGGACCATTCTGGAAAGCATCGGAGACGGATATTACGAGGTGGATATTGCCGGCAACTTTACTTTTTTCAATAATGCCTTATGCCGGATATGGGGTTATCCCCGAGAGGAACTGATGGGGATGAACAGCCGGGCCTATACGGATAAACAAACGGCAAGAAAATTGTATCAGGCGCATAACCAGGTTTACCGCACGGGAGAGCCGGGCCGGTTATTCGATTATGAAATTATCCAAAAGAATGGAAACAAAAAGGTTATCCAGTCATCTTTCACGCTGCTTAAGGATGCTGACGGTAAAACAATAATCGGGTTCAGAGGGATCGTGCGCGATATCACAGAGCTTAAACAAATGGAGAAGGACCGTCAGAAAAGCCTGGATCAGCTGCGGCAATCACTGGAGGCAACCATTCATGCCATGGCCGTAACCGTGGAATTAAGGGATCCTTACACGGCAGGTCATCAGAGGCGGGTGGCCGATCTTGCGTATGCGATTGCCCTGGAGATGAATTTGGAGGAAAGCCGTCTCACCGGTCTGCGTATGGCCAGCACCATTCATGATCTGGGGAAAATATCCATTCCTTCTGAAATTCTCACCAAGCCGACTAAACTGACCTATATAGAATTCGAAATCGTTAAAACACATGCCCAGGCCGGGTATGACATTTTGAAAGATATCGACTTCCCCTGGCCGATCGCCCGGATCGTACATGAACATCACGAACGGATGGACGGATCCGGTTATCCTAATGGCTTAAAAGGAGAGGATATTCTCCTGGAATCGAAAATATTAACGGTCGCTGATGTGGTAGAGGCCATGGTGTCCCACCGTCCTTACCGTGCGGCCCTCGGCGTTGAGCAGGCACTGGGTGAAATCATTAAGAACAGGGGCATTCTTTATGACGAGGATGTCGTGGATAGCTGTCTTAAATTGTTTGAAGAAAAGCGATTCATTTTTGAATGATTACAACGATTGGAAGCAACGATTACAGAGATTAGAAACAAGATTGCTGGGATGAAGACATCATGGACACGTCCATCTTTAATGCCTTGACAAAGATTGAACGCGTCGTTAGTGTATTTGTATAATTGTCGATAATGAATTCGTAATGAATTAACCTATAAGGAGAATATTTATGGATATACAGCCTGATAAAAAGCAGGTTCAGGTGTGGTCAGACTGGCAAAAACAACTGAGCGAATATCTGGTTGATTCCGTGCAGCGATCCATCATTTTTACGGATATTCTCCGCAAAAGAGGCAACAACTACATCAAACATATCCGCAGCGGCCAGCCGCCGGTGCTGACGTTTAACTATGAGATGATCCTCAATGCCAAGAATTTCAAGCATCCCGCCAATTATGCCCTGGTCAGAATTTCCGACCGCCGAAAAAAAGATGCAGCGCCCGGCCATGGAGAACGCCGCCAAAAAACGAAGGACCGTCCGGAAAGGCCCAAAAGGCCGATTGTGATCATTGATCCCCGCGCCGGGCACGGCCCGGGCATCGGCGGTTCCAAGCGCGATTCGGAAATCGGCATGGCCCTGGAGCATGGCCATCCGGTTTATTTTATCCTGTTTTACACCGATCCCATTCCCGGCCAGACCCTCCCGGATGTCATCGAAGCCATAGAAATATTCATCGAGAAGGTTGTCGAACTTCATCCCTACGCCGACGCGCCGGCCGTCATGGGCAACTGTCAGGCGGGCTGGGCGGCGGCGCTGGCCTACGCGGACAGGCCCGGCATCGGGGGGCCCCTGGTGCTCAACGGCGCGCCTCTGTCTTACTGGAGCGGTGTTTCAGGCGTCAATCCCATGCGCTATAAGGGAGGCCTCCTGGGCGGCGTGTGGGTCAATTCCCTGTTAAGTGATCTGGGCAACGGCGTTTTTGACGGCGCCAACCTGGTTCTGAACATGGAACTTTTAAACCCGGCCAATACCTTCTGGACCAAGCAGTATAATGTTTATTCGCAGCTGGACACGGAGGAAGAACGCTATCTTAACTTTGAAAAATGGTGGGGCGGCTTCTTCATGATGAACACCGAAGAAATCCACTATATCGTCCGCAACCTGTTTGTCGGCAACAAACTGGAGCGGGGCGAACTGGAACTGCGCGAAGGACAAAAGCTCAGCCTGAAAAACATTGACAGCCCGATTCTGGTCTTCGCGTCGATGGGCGATAATATTACCCCGGCCCAGCAGGCGCTCAACTGGATTCCCCGCGTTTACAGTTCCGTGGAGGACATCAAAAGGCACGGTCAGGTCATTGTTTACATCGTTCACAAGGACATCGGCCATCTGGGAATTTTCGTTGCCGGTTCCGTCGCCAAAAAGGAACACAATCAGATTATCCGCAACTTTGACATGATTGATTTTCTGCCGCCCGGTCTCTACGAGATGGTCATCGAAGGCGATATCAAGAGCGGCAAATTTACCACGGATTTTGCGCCGCGCACCTTTGCCGACATCGCCGCTTATGATGACGGAACGGCTGATGAAACGGATTTCAGCGTGGTGGCCAAAGTATCCGAAGCCAACGACAACCTGTATCAATTAGTGGCGCGTCCCTGGGTAAAGCTCTGGGCCACGGAACTGGGCGCCGAGATCATCCGTTATCTGCATCCGCTGCGCACGCAGAGATACCTGTTTGCCGATATCAATCCCCTGATGCGCCCACTGAAAAACATCGCTTCCATCACCAGGCAGAACCGCAAGCCCGCGGCGGCGGATAACCTGTTTACGGCCATGGAAAAAGACTTTGCCGCATACATCGACGGGATCCTGGATATTTACCGCGACTACCGCGATCTCAATCAGGAAAGCTTATTCAAGCAGATATACGGCAGTGACTGGCTCAGACTTCTCTTCCCGCCCGTTGAGGCGGAATTGTCCAAGGAGGCACAGGAAGTGCTCGCCGATCATGATAAACGTCTTGAGGCAATGGAACAAGGAGGGGTGGCGGAAGGTCTTATTCGCATATATATGGCAACGGCCAAAATCAACCAGGGCATTAAAAGGAAGCATTATGAAATTGGCACGGAGATCGCCTTAACCCACAAGGTATTGAGCAAGCTGCGTCCGGCAAAGTTTAAAAAGATCATGCAGGAACAGACCGCTATCCTCCAGGCTGATGAGGATAAAGCCATCAATGCCCTGTCGGTTCTGATCAAAGACAAGGACGACCGCATGGAAGCCTTAAGCATCGCCCGCCGGCTCTTCCTGGCGGATGGCGCATACAACGATGCCGAAAAAATGATGCTCGAAAAAATCAAAAAAGGACTGCAACTGTAAAGGGCATATCATAAAAAATTCAGCCATTTAATGCTGACACAATATTTCTCAGTCGATGATTTTCTGGTGTTTCAGATGCTGCGGTATTTCGGCAATCTGAGAAGCACGGCCTGCCCTCAAAAGATGACCGGGCAGGGGAATTCCGGCCATTTGCTCCGCGAGTTTCGCGCAGTCCAGAAGCGCTGTAAGATCAATGCCCGTTTTGACCCCCATTTCTTCAAACAGGTGAACCATATCTTCCGTCGGCACATTCCAGTAGCCAATGTCCAGTTTGCTGACCCCGTAAGGCGTCGCGCTCATACCGCAAAGCGACGTGTCGAAAATGCGGATGC
>DFZJ01000104.1 GCA_002382045.1 Syntrophaceae bacterium UBA4059 | reverse complement strand
TTTAAGAAAAAATCCCCGCCGTCCAACACCCGGCGGCGGTTACCCACAGCCATCCCGAAGCCATGCTCCGCCGAAGGGCCGCTTCGGGTTGGCTGTGGGTAACTGCCTTGGCTCAGACCTAAAACCACCACCGCTATTTTTGGTCTAATTTTTTCCGCCGCCAACAGAAGCAATTCGCCTGTTTTTATTTGCCTTGACAACATTCCGTTTTTTCTTAATATTGTAATCTCTTATTTTATCTCTTATTTTATAAAGGAGAGTCTGATGAAACTTTTTCCCATTGTGCATTTGCTTGCATTGATTGTTGGCGGCATGATTCTGCTCTTCGTAAAAAGAAAATACCGGAAAGTACGCACCGCTGAATTAATCATCGCTTTCATCCTTCTCTTCATGTTGGTGTCAATCTTTACAGAGCCGGGGTTAGACTTGATCAAAAAAATGATCAGTCTTATGCAAGTCGAGTAAGGGCAGCCTGTGCAATAGCCGGCGGAGCATCGAAACTTGTCCAACGCTTTTTCATCTTCAACATTTTGATATCGATTGAGCGCCATGAAGGGTTACCTGATCGGAAGAAAAGTACCGAAGGAAGACGGCAAGCAGCGTTTCAGCAGGCTGAGCGGCGTTTTAATGCTTTCAGCCTGGGGGCTTGCCATGGTGGCATCCTCATTTCTGTTCCTTTGGGTCGGTTACCTGGTCGATGAAATTCTGGGAACAACACCGAAATTCATGCTCGGCTCTTTCTTTCTCGCCATTGGCCTTTGCATATGGATGATGTACAAAGAGGCACAAAAGAGGGGAATCGGTTTATAACCCCAATCAATAAACAGGCACAAGAGAAGATCATAAGCCGAGTTCTGTTCCGTGTTTCGGTTACCCTGGACACAGCAATGATCATTCATCTGGGACGGCAGTTGCCTGCCGCCTCTAGCGACACTACCCGAGAACATCAGGCGGGCAGCCCTTAAACGTTCTCCTATTTGGTCTTGCTCCGGATGGGGTTTACCATGCCTTTTCCGTCGCCGGAAAAGCGGTGAGCTCTTACCTCGCCATTTCACCCTTACCCCCGGCCTAAGCCCTGGGCGGTATATTTTCTGTGGCACTTTCCTTAGGGTCGCCCCCAGTCGCCGTTAGCGACCATCCTGCCCTGTGGAGCTCGGACTTTCCTCCGGCAGATAAAATCTGCCGGCGATCATCTGATCTTCTCCGGCCTTGTTCTTACCTTACAATTGATTGGGTTTTCTTTCAAGCAAACTTAACGGTATGTTGTTGTGTTTAAACCCGTTACTTGTGAACCGTGAACGGTGAACCCTTACCCCTTATGTTCGTCAATGGCCAGATTAGCCAGCTTGTCAGCCTGCGCGTTGTGGCAGCGCAATACATGCTTGACCCTGACGGCTTCAAAAGAAGCAAGCAGGCTGCGAACCTCCTGCATTAATACTTTCAGATTTTCATTTTTGACTTTATAAGAACCGTTAATCTGGTTGGCCAGAAGCTCCGAATCCAGATAAACATCCAGTTGATTAAATCCTTGCGCCAGCGCGCCTTTTAATCCCAGGATCAGGGCTTTGTATTCGGCGATATTATTCGTACAGTGTCCTAAATACGCCTTCCCTTCCCAAAGAATGTTATCCGCTTCATCGGTGATCACGGCGCCGGCTCCTCCCTGACCCGGATTGCCGCGACAGGCGCCGTCGCTGAATAACTTTACCGTTTTATTTTTCATAAAGGGCTAGGCTGACTTTTCCTGATTATTAAAATACATAATCCGGTTGCAGTTGGGGCAACTGAGCAATTCATTGGAACGCTGAAGCTCGTTGTACAACTGTTGTGGAATATTCATGTGGCAACCGCTGCAGACGGCCTTCCATACAGCAATCACCCCCACACCATTATTGCGCTTTTTGACTTTTTCGTATTGGAGCAGGAGGTCTGCGGGAATCGACGCTTGCAAATCGGCTCGCTTCTTTGTCCAGGTCACCGTATCCTCGTCAACGGCGCTCAGATCATCCTCGATTATTTTCTTTTCCGCTTGATGATTAATTTCGGCCTGCTTTAGCGTTTCTTCATCTTTTTTCACAAGCCCGGAAAGTTTATCCATTTCATCCAAGAGAACGATAATCTGGGATTCAACGTCGCTCCGGGTTTTCTCGGCCGTTTCAATTTCCTTGAGCATGGCCTGATATTCCTTATTGTTCTTAACTTCCAGCAGCTTTTCCTTGGTCTTGACCATCCCGTCATTGATTTTTTTAATCTTGGCTTCACACTCGGCGCGCCGGGCCTTGAGTTCATCATGCTTTCTTTTATTCTGCTCAACACTTTCCTTGTAGAGCTGAAATTTTTCTTCCATCTTGGAAATTTTTTCCGGCAGTTTAACCTTTTTAGCGGAAAGTTTGACCAATTGGGAATCACACTCCTGCAAACTGATTAACAACAATATTTTTTCTTTCAACCATTTTCTCCTTTTCAGACGTAGTAACCCCGCTTCGCCCTGCTCGCGCGGGATAAGTTCGACGGGCAAGTTTCAGCGCGCTTCGCTTTTGAAATTTGAGTCGAACTAAAAAAAATGCACCTGTTGAGGGTGCATTTTCAGATAGCCTGTTTATGTGCCTGATTCTGTTTACCATGGCATGACAATTTGATTTGTCTTGTCACGGCAAATAAATCAGCGGCCGTATCGCAACAACTCCTTGCTTGTAAAAAACGCTTTTTTCCAGTCATCATTCAGGTTCCATTACCATGAAATTTGGTGGGCCCACCTGGGATCGAACCAGGGACCTACCGGTTATGAGCCGGTGGCTCTACCAATTGAGCTATAGGCCCGCCATCTTTTCAGCATTTATAAACATTATGCCGGGATCGAAGCTCGTTGAATTATACTCAATTCCGACACTTGTCAATATTATTTTGCCAATCGCTTTCGAGAAGAACTCTTTGCTTTTTTAGGCAATTCCTCGTCGACCGGCTCAGGCTCATCGACATCGGGTGACATCAGCTCCACCGGCGCGCCGTCATCCGGCCCCACCGCACCCAGACGGTCGCTGATCCCGAAACGCATGCGCAACACTTTTTCCTCACGTGGGGTAAGCGTCGACAGAATTTTGCGCGTCTGATCCGCCAGATCCATGCTGATTGTGGCTTCTGAAGGAGACATGATTTTTTTGTCTTCAATAAAATCACCCAGGTGACTGTCCTCTTCCTCGCCGATCGGTGTTTCCAGAGAAATCGGCTCCTTGGCAATTTTCAGAACCTTGCGCACCTTCTCCAAAGGATATTCCATTTTGGTGGCGATCTCCTCCGGGGTTGGTTCGCGTCCCAGCTCCTGCACCAGATAACGCGATGTCCGGATCAATTTGTTGATCGTCTCAATCATATGGACGGGGATACGAATCGTGCGGGCCTGGTCGGCTATGGCACGCGTAATGGCCTGCCGGATCCACCAGGTCGCATAAGTTGAAAACTTGTAGCCGCGCTGATATTCAAATTTATCAACCGCTTTCATCAATCCGATGTTGCCTTCCTGGATCAGGTCCAGAAACTGCAAACCACGGTTGGTATATTTTTTGGCAATGCTGACCACCAGCCTCAGATTGGCCTCTACCAGCTTTCGTTTGGCTATTTCCGCTTTTGCCTCGCCGTCTTCTATGGATTCAACAACCATTTTTAGCGTTGCCGTATGAATCCCGACCTCCTTGGCAATATGCTTGATGCGCTTTTGAGCTTCCGTGATCCCATCATGACTGCGATGCAGCCATTCAATGGAAACCTTCGCTTCTTTAGCCGCCTGCTTTTCGTCCTGCTTGGATTTTCTCATTTTCGACCAGGCTTTTTCCAACTGCGTGATCGTTAAGCCTGATTCTTTTTTAAACTGATTGATCACGCGTTCGGATTTTTCAATTTCATCCGTAAAGAATCTCAGCCGGGCAATAAAACGATGCATCTGTTTTTTGCTGAAGCGGATCTTCCGGCAAAGCGTAATGATATTTTTAGTGTTTTTTTGCAATTCCGCGGTTAATAACTCGCGCTGCTTGGGTTTCATGGTTTTGGACTTGATTTTTTCGCGTATAACATCGTTGCGGTCCCTGAAAAGGCGAATTCGGGCGATCAGTTTGAGCACTCTCTCTTTATGCTCATCCTCTTCCATGAATCCTTCTTCGTCTTCAATATTATCCACCACGTTTTTAACGCGAATCTCGCCTGTTTCCAGTTTTTCGCCGATACGGAGTACTTCAGCAATCGAAACCGTTAAGCTGAAAATCGCCCACATGGTTTCGCGGGCGCCTTCTTCGATTTTTTTAGCGATCTCCACTTCGCCTTCACGGCTCAAAAGCGAAACCAGTCCCATTTCGCGCAAGTACATCTTAACCGGATCCCCGGTCTTGCCCGCGCCGGGAACCAGCGCAAGAGCTTCCGGAAACTTAGACGGCAGAATGTCTTCCACCGGTTTTTTCACCACCAGTTTTTCACCCTGTTCGGTATCGATGACATCAATATTCTTTTCTCCAAACAGCATAATAATATCATCTATTTGATCCGAAGAGTTAAGATCCGGCGGCAACATGTCATTGACATCATCGTAGGTCAAATACCCTTTTTCTTCCCCCAGTGAGAGCAACTTTTTAAATTCATCGGATTGAATTTCCTTGGCCATCTGGCATCCCCCAAATTTCATTATTTATGAACGCAGTTCTTTCTTTTCGTGCATCAAACTCTGCATCTGACAGGTCAGATCATTCATCAGTTCCTTATTGCCGATTTCCTGCGCCTGTTTCATTTTGATCTGCACTTTTCTCGTTTGTTCTTTATACCATTTTTCTTTGATTCTCCGAATATTATCGGAAAAATTGCGCTCCACCATATTTTCATCGGTCGGTGGCGCCTCAATACTTAATTTGTAAATATTCTCCCGAAGCGGCTTGTCTTCATCCGACGACAGGATGACATTGATATCAATATAACCAAGCAGTTTATACGTCTTGATAATTTTTTCACCCAGATTTTTAAGCGCAGTCTCCTGAAAGTAATCTAATACTTTTTCACTTTCCATCAAGAGCGTTTTCTGCGGATATTCCAAGATCAGCCTGATCAGATTCACCTCAAGAGGATTCACGTTTATTTTAACGGGTTCTTTGTGTCCGGCAACACCGGGCTGAACACGAACCGTTTTTCGATGAATCTCTCTTTTCAATAAGGCCTGATCAATCCCCAACTTCTCCGCGATACGCTTGATAAAAAGGTTCTTTTCGATTTCATCGCCGATCTTACCCACAAATTCCATCGCGGTTTTTACCAGGTCCCGGTTTTCTTCAAAGGTTTTGCCGTCCCCCAGAACATTATCGATATAGTAATCACTGATACTGGGCGCAGCCGCGATCAATTCATCCAGTTGATCCTTGCCGTATTTTTTTATAAAATCATCAGGATCGCAACCCTCCGGGAGAATTAAAGCCCGGGCGTGCATATTCGCCCCTAAAAATAATTCCAGAGAGCGGTCCAGCGCTTTTCGTCCGGCCGCATCGGGATCAAACAACGCCACGGCATTCTGCGTATAGCGGCGCAGAAGCTCCAGATGATCCCTGGTCAGCGCCGTTCCCAATGTAGCGACCACATTGCGGACGCCTGCATTACACAGCGATATGACGTCAAAATAGCCCTCCACAATCAGGCAAAATCCGCTCTGCCGAATCGCCTCTTTGGCTTTGTTCAGGCCATACAGGTTTTTACCTTTAACATAGACGGGTGTTTCCGGCGAGTTAAGGTATTTCGGTTCTCCCGCCGCCAGAATCCTGCCGCCGAACGCTATAATTTCCCCGAAAACATTTTCAATCGGAAAGATCAGCCGTCCCCGAAACCGGTCATAGTAGCCGCCCTCTTTGCCGGCAATGACCAGCCCCGCCTGTTCAGCCAGTTTCAAAGACAGGCCTGCCCTTTCAATATAGTCGGCAGTCGTTCGCCAGGTATCATCGGGCGCATACCCCAGGCGGAACTGTTTGACGGTTTCATCGCTCAGCGCTCTTTTGAGCACATAATCACGGGCGATTTTACCCGCCGGCGACGCAAGATTACGCGAAAATTGCTGCGCTACACGCAGATTCAAATTAACAATCTCCTCGTGCAGCGATTCTTTTTCCTGTCCTTCCCTGCCGATGGTTCGAGAAGGCAGGATAACGCCTGTTTTTTCCGCCAGATGTTTAATGGCCTCGGGAAAGCTCTTATTGGCTATTTTCATCAGTAAGGTGATGACATTGCCGCCTTCTCCGCAGCCGAAACAGTAAAAAATCTGCTTTTCACGGTTGACGGTAAACGAAGGCGTTTTTTCCTGATGAAAAGGACAAAGCCCCAGATAATTTCTGCCTGCCTTTTTTAAAGTCAGATATTCGGAGGCAAGCTCAACAATGTCCACCCTGCTTTTAATTTCTTCAATCTTGCTGTCATCAAAACGCACGAATGATTGCCTTGCCTGTCTTTATTCTTTGATTCAAACTGGTATCGATCAAGCCTTACTGAGACAAAAGAGCTTTCACTTTTTCGCCGGCGGCTTTTCCATCCGCCTTGCCGGTGATCTGCGGCATCAGCACTTTCATTACTTTGCCCATGTCCTTGACGGATAACGCACCGACATCGGCAATCGCTTTCCTGATCAGCGCTTCCACGTCTTCATCCGACATTTGCGCCGGCATGAATTCCTGCAGGATTTTCAATTCCGCTTCTTCTTTTTCCACCAGATCCTGCCTGCCCCCCTTGGCAAATTGCTCGATAGAATCTTTTCTCTGCTTAACCAGCGCGGATAGAATCTGCATGGTTTCCGTCTCATTGAGCGGACGCATCAAGTCTATTTCCTTATTGTGCAGTGCTGTTTTCAGCATCCGGACGGCAGACAGTCTGATTTTGTCTTTGGCTTTTGCCGCCGTTACCATGTCTTCATTGATTTTGGCATGAATATCCATATTTTTTACCTCGAATTAACCTAATTGATCTTCAAGTTTCCTGCCGCCCAACAGATGCAGATGCAGATGAAAAACCACCTGCCCTCCGTCAGCATTGCAGTTGAACACTGTCCTGAAGCCGCTCGCGGCTACATTTTTTATTTGGGCGACTTTTTGAGTGGCGGCGATTAAACGTCCGGTCATTTCCGCGCCCGGATCAACATCCATGAGCGTCGCAAGATGCTTCTTGGGGATGAGAACAACATGCACAGGCGCCATGGGATGGATATCATCAAAAGCCAGAACGGCGTCGTCTTCGTAAACTTTCGTACAGGGAATGTCTCCCTGGATGATTTTACAAAAAATACAGTCAGCCATGTTTTTCCTCCTCCTGATGCGATGAGGTCTGTAATGTTTTTTTGATCGCGTCTTCCAGTACAATCGCGCCCGTGTAAAGCGCGCGCCCGATGATCACGCCATAGAACGAGCAGTCTGTGACAGCCAGCAAGGCATCGATATCCGCAAGCGTTGCCACACCACCGGATGCTATCACCGGAATAGAAACGGCCCTGGCCATCCCCCTGGTCTGTTCAATATTGACGCCTGTTTCCATGCCATCGCGGTGAATGTCCGTATAAACAATCGCCTGAATCCCGCAATGCTCATAGCGTTTGGCCAGCTCGACCGCATTTTGACTGGTCTTTTGCGTCCAGCCCCGGACAGCCGCCTGACCGCCCAGCGCGTCTATCCCCAAAATAATCTTGCCCGGATAGGCCTGAGCAGCCTTTTTCACAAAGCCTTCATCCTGAATGGCTGCCGTGCCCAGAATGACGCTCGACACGCCATTTTCCAGATAATAGCTGATTGTTTCCATATTGCGGATGCCACCGCCAACTTCAATCGGCACGGAAACCGATTTCGCTATATCGAGAATAATGGCTGCGTTCTTTGGCAGTCCGGCAACCGAACCGTCCAGATCAACAATATGAATCCGCGCGGCGCCCTTTTGCGCCCAGTGCCTGGCCATATCCGCGGGATTCTCGGCGTAAACCGTCACACGGTCAAAATCGCCCTGCGCCAGACGGACGCATTGTCCATTTTTTATATCAACCGCCGGGATAATGAACAAATTAAAACTCCTTCATGGAAACTGGCCGGAATATCGGGTCAAGATATTCCGTAAACACTGAGAGCCAATACGTCGATTAATGCTCAAAACCGGAAAATGTCTTAAAAAGATCGTTAATGCCGATCTTTGTTAATTCGCGTGCGGTTACCCATTTGGCGCCGCCTTTAAAAAAAGAAGGGGCCTGTAAAATATCTTCCATTAACGATTTTTGTGTTTTATCATATATACCACGCCACAGCGTGCTGCCGTCCTTGACGGAAATCAGGTGAATTTCAAAAGCGACGGAAGCGGGGCGCTCCGCGGAATAGTCATAGCCCACTCTTTCACGAAAACGGTAAACGAAGCCTACAGCCACAACAGCCGCGTGCAATTCATTCCCAACCTTTTGAATAATCCGCGATAAGGGCTGTTTCAGGGAATCCGCTGAAATTCGTTGATAAACGCCCGCCGCTCTTTCCGAGGAGATGATTTCCACATTTTTCAAATCCTTCAGTTTATCGGTAAAAATCTCCTCAACAATCTTTTCGGAGCCTCTGACAATACTGCCGCTGGAATTCACACTGCCGCAAATCGGACACTGGGCCGTTGATGATCCGTCTTCCAAGATCACCGCCTGAAAGGGAATCACCGCCAATCGCGTTAAGGTTTTATCGACAGGCTTTGTCTCTTCCTGCGCCTGAAGGGTATCGGGTGCAAAAACAACAAGTCCTAAAAGCAATATCGCGTAACCTATTTTTCTTATTCCGAGATTTTTTTGCACTTCCAAAACCTTGCCTTCCTATCCAAGCGTTCCTTTTGTGGACAGAACACCTGAAATTTTCGGGTTAATGTTCACAGCCTGCCGGAGCGCCCGGGCAAAGGCTTTAAAGACCGCTTCGATAATATGATGACTGTTGCTGCCATACTGAAGATTAATATGCAGCGTAATGCCACTGTGATCGGTAAAAGCCTTAAAAAACTCTTTGACCAGCGCCGGGTCAAATCCGCCGATTTTCCGGCGTTCATACCGGACCTTGTAAATCAGATAGGGACGGCCGGAAATATCGAGATTGACGTGGCACAAGCACTCGTCCATCGGAACGGACGCCGAACCATAACGGTTGACGCCGGTCTTCTTACCCAGCGCTTCGCCTACCGCCTGCCCCAGACAAATACCGATATCTTCAACCAAGTGATGATCGTCAATTTCCGTATCGCCCGTACTTTTAATGGCAAGTTTGAACTGACCGTGACGGGCAAAGAGCTCCAGCATGTGATTCAAAAAAGGAATGGTCGTATCGATCTTGCTGCCGGTGGATTTATCCAAATCAATGTCCAGCGCAATATCTGTTTCCGTCGTCTTGCGAACAATCTTTGCTTTTCTGGCCATATCTGCCCTCCGGATTATATGACTTTATTCAAGGGATATTCAATAATGCCTTCGGCTCCCGCATCCAGCAACTGAGGAATGATATCCCGCACAACGCCTGTATCAATTACGGACTCTATGGCAAACCACTCTTCGGAATACAGGCTGGAAATGGTCGGTGCTTTAAGTGATGGTAGAAGTTTCATAACCCGATCCAAATTTTCTTTGGACACATTGAGCTTCAAACCGACTTTGCCCATCGCCAGGAGCGACCCGGCAAGCAGCGTCCGAATCTGTTCTATCTTTTTACGCTTCCATGGATCATTCCAGGACTCGCGGTTGGCAATCAACTGCGTATTGGTCCTCATGAGTTCATGGACAATCCGTAATTTGTTGGCCCGGATGGTCGATCCTGTTTCAGTGACTTCCACGACGGCATCAACCAGGCCATCCACAACTTTCGCCTCTGTAGCGCCCCAGGAAAACTCAACGCTGACCTTAATGTTTTTTTCAGCAAAATATCGTTTGGTAAAATTGACCAGTTCGGTCGAAATATGTTTGCCTTCCATGTCCTCAATCGAACGGATCGGCGAATCATCGCGCACCACCAGCACCCAACGCGCCTGACGCGTGGAAACCTTGGAGTAGACCAAATCCTGCACCGCCACCACATTGGAATTATTTTCCATAATCCAGTCGATGCCAGTCAGCCCCAGATCCAGATGTCCGTCTTCAATGTAACGGGACATCTCCTGCGCCCGTACCAAAGAACAACTGATTTCCTGATCATCGATATCGGGGAAATAGCTGCGGCTGTCGTACGTAATCCGCCAGCCGGCTTTTTTGAATAAATCAACTGTATTATTCTCCAGGCTTCCTTTGGGAATACCCAATTTTAAAACATTCATTTATACACATCCTTCGGGTTGAAAATCTTTTCACCGACAACAACAAAATCTTCACCGGCGAGCTTCCGGTAAAAACACGATCGATAACCTGTATGACAGGCTGCCCCGCCCAGCTGTTCCACCTGCAGCAGAATCGTATCGTCGTCGCAATCAATATAAATATTTTTAATCATTTGAACGTGGCCGGAACTTTCACCCTTTAACCACAATTTTTGCCTGGATCGGCTCCAGAAAGTGGCCTTTCCGGATTGGACAGTCGCCGCCCAGGATTCCCGGTTCATATACGCCAGCATCAATACGTCTTTTGTTTCAGCATCTTGAACAATGGCCGGCACCAGCCCATCAGATTTATTAAAATTCGGTTCCATTATAAAATCCTTCTTTACAGTGTTTTTATATAACTTCCGGAAACTGTTTTATTTAAATGATGAATCCCATTAAATCAAGTAATATTTTATCTTAATAATCATCTATTTCCAGCTTGCCTAACCATTTTATTCATGATAAAAATCCACAGTGTAAATTGATCAGAATGATTTGAATCTATTATCCGGAGGTTGGGTTATGTCTTTGCTCACGGGAGGCGTTATTGCCGCTGTTTTTGGGCTGATCAGTTTAATCTTCTGGTGGGGTGATTTTATAAACCTTATACAAGGCGCCCTGCCCATCTTCATGCTTTTGGGCGGCGCCTTAGCTATTTATGTCGGTTTTGATGAAATTCAGGATAAAATCCGGGAAGAAAGACAGCGGCAGGATGAAGAACTGGAAAAAGCAAAAGAAGAGATAGAATCGGCCAAAGCGGAAGCCGAGCGCTATCGCGAGGAATTGGACAAGTTAAAGGACAGGCAAAAGCAAAGCTAAAAATCAGCGTTGATAATATCAAATACGGCTTGACACATCCGGTCAAATCACATATTAGTCTCAACAATTATAACATTATGGACACCGGTATGCATGAATTTTCCATAAGCAAATCCTCGCCTTACTATAGCTATATGTATCTGTGCCTGCTTGCCTAGCAAAATCGGGTAAGCAGGCTTGTCCTAAACCATCACCAATCATTCAGTCAATATCACAAACAGCAAATACAATCCGTTTGTGTTTTTTTGGAAAACAATAAAACTTGGGAGGAAGCAGGTCAAATGAAAAGGGGACTTTTTTCAAAAGTAGTTTTCTCGTTTATCTTTACAATGTTGTTCGGTCTTATGGCAGGAACGCTGGTTTTTGCAGCGCCTCCCGTCAAAATTGGCGCATTGTTTTCTGTTTCCGGTCCGGCCGCATTCTTAGGTGAACCGGAACGTAATACGGCTCAAATGGTCGTGGATGAGATTAACAAAACCGGCGGCATCAAGGGACGCAAGTTGGAACTGGTGGTTATTGACACGCAGGGAGATCCGGCCAAGGCGGTACAAGGCGTCAATAAGCTTATTAAAGATAATAAAGTTGTGGCCATTATCGGCCCCAGCACAACAGGCGATTCCATGGCGGTGATTCCGGTTGTCGAAAAAGCCGGGATCCCTTTAATTTCATGCGCTGCCGGAATCAAGATAACCGAACCGGTGAAAAAATGGGTCTTTAAAACAGCTCAGAATGATGGTTTGGCTGTGGCAAAAATTTATGAATATCTGAATAAACAGAAAATCAGCAAGATAGCCATCCTGACGGTATCTGACGGCTTTGGTTCGTCTGGACGCGAACAGCTTGCGGCTCATGCCAAAGCATTCGGCATAGACATTATCTCGAATGAAACCTATGGGCCTAAAGATACGGATATGACCGCGCAATTAACCAAGATTCGCGCCGGCGGCGCACAGGCGATTATCTGCTGGGGAACCAATCCGGGCCCGGCAGTCGTTGCCCGCAACGTCAAGCAGTTGGGCATAAAACTTCCCCTGTTTATGAGCCATGGCGTATCTTCCAAAAAATTTATCGAGCTGGCGGGACCTGCGGCAGAAGGAATTATACTGCCATCCGGCCGTGTGATTGTAGCAAACCAGATGCCCAAAACCGATTACCAGAAAAAGGCGCTTTTAAGTTACGTCAATGGCTATAAGAAAGTCTACAAGGTGGAAGGCGATCATTTCGGCGGACATGCCTGGGATGCCATGATGCTGCTTACGAACGCCATCGAAAAAGCGGGCGATAATCCTTCTGCGATTCGTGATCAACTGGAAAAAACGGCTAAGTTTGCCGGAATTGGCGGAACATTCAGTTACTCTGCGCAGGATCACGCCGGATTAACCAAAGACGCTTTTGTCCTGGTCGAAATTAAAAACCAGAACTGGAAATTAGTAAAATAGTAGGTTATCATCTTTTACATGAATCGCGGCACAGGAAATCAATGACTGTGCCGCGATTCCTAATCATAGAATAGGTAAATAAAGCAACCCATGGACCATCCAGGCCAACTCGTTCAGTATGTCTTAACTGGGCTTTCCAATGGCGCCATCTACGCCTTGATTGGATTCGGTTTTGCCATCATCCATAATGCCACAGGCATTCTCAATTTTGCCCAGGGCGAATTTGTCATGCTGGGCGGCATGTTCACCATATTTATTCTGTCTTTTTTAAATCTGCCCCTGATACCGGCCATTATGCTGGCGATTATTTTTTCCACGCTGGTCGGGATTCTCTTCGAACGCCTGGCCATTCGTCCGCTGAAAAACGTTAAGCCGTTAAGTCTGGTCATCATCACCATCGGCGCCAGCATTTTTATCCGCGGCGCCGCCATGCTGATCTGGGGAAAAGACACGCACGCCCTGCCTGCTTTCTCCGGCAGTAATCCGCTTTATGTCTATGGCGCAACCATTATGCCCCAGCACCTCTGGATTTTCGGCATAACGATTATGATTATTATCGCCAATAAACTTTTCTTCAGTTACAGCATTCTGGGCAAAGCCATGCGGGCCTGCGCTTACAACGCCCATGCCGCAAGCCTGGTCGGCATTGATGTAAAAATCATGGTCCTGTTGTCGTTTATGGTCAGTTCCGCCATCGGGTCGATGGCCGGCATCATCATCGCCCCGCTCACCATGACGTCCTATGATGTCGGCATTATGCTGGGAATAAAAGGATTCTGCGCCGTCATTATCGGCGGCATGAGCAGCGGTTTGGGAACGGTACTGGGTGGACTGTTGCTGGGATTGCTGGAATCATTGGGAGCCGGCTATATTTCCGCCAGTTATAAAGACGCCATTGCTTTTATTATTTTATTGTTGATTCTTTTTATTCGTCCGGAAGGCTTATTTAAACAAAAGGCAACCCAGAGAGTGTAGTAACGATTCAATCTCTCGGATACTCTGTAGGATTATGATCAAAGAAAAACGCCAGATTCTGATTTTTACTCTTTTTGCCCTCATTGTTCTTCTGGCGCCCTTATTTTTAAAAGGCAGTTATTTTCTCAACGTCCTGGTCTTCATCGGCATCAACACCTTGCTGGCCGTGGCGCTCAACCTGCTTCTGGGATACGCCGGCCAGATTTCTCTCGGGCATGCGGCTTTCTTCGGTCTGGGCGCTTATGTATCCGGTATTCTGACCACCCGGTTTCCCGTTGATCCCTGGATGGCATTGCTTGCTGCCGCACTATGCGCCGCCCTCCTGGCGTTTGTGATCGGCTTCCCGATTTTAAAACTCAAAGGTCATTATCTGGCCATGGCAACACTGGGCTTCGGCATCATCATGTATATCTTTTTTAATGAGACGGTTGACTTGACGGGAGGCCCCTCCGGATTATCCGGCATTCCCAATCTCCGCTTGGGCCAACTGATTTTTGATAACGACCGGAACAATTACTATCTGGTCTGGGTGATAACGCTCGGCGTCATGCTGTTGTCGATCAATCTGTCCCAATCCCGGATTGGCCGCGCGCTCCGGGCTATTAACGATTCCGAAGTCGCCGCCCGGGTCATGGGCGTTAATGCCCGCATTCTGAAAGTTCAGATCTTCACGATCTCGGCGTTTGTTTCGGCAATTGCGGGCAGTTTGTACGCGCATACCATGACGTTTATTTCTCCCACGTCTTTCGGATTCAACTTTTCCGTGGAACTGCTGACGATGATCATTATTGGCGGGTTGGGAAGCATGTATGGTTCATTTCTGGGTGCGGCAATCCTCACCATGCTGCCCGAATTTCTGCGTGTATTTCGTGATTTCGACATTGTCATTTACGGTCTGATGCTGATTTTAATCACCATGTTCATGCCCAAGGGCTTGATTGGCGGCCTTGAGGCGTTGTTTAAAATCGTCATCAACAAAATAAAAGGGGGTGCTCAAAATGTTAAGCGTTGAAGGCATCACCCAGATATTCGGCGGATTAACAGCCCTGGAGGATGTTTCATTCTCCGTCACACCGCGATCCATAACCGGTATCATCGGCCCCAATGGCGCCGGTAAAACAACTTTGTTCAATATCGTAACCGGTCTTTACACACAGACCGAAGGAAAAGTTTATTTAGGAGAAAAAAACATCTCTTTTTTTGCGCCGGAAACCCTGGCGGGGCTTGGTCTGGTTCGTACGTTTCAGAATGTGGAGCTTTTCGGCCAGATGTCGGTCCTGGAAAATGTCATGGTCGGCCTGCATACCAAAAGCAAAAGCGGTATTTTTTCCTGTGCGTTCAAGTTGCCCGGCCAGATCAGGGAAGAAAAGACCGTCAGGGAAAAGGCGTACCGATGGCTGGAGTTTACGGGCCTTGTCGATGAGGCTGATATAGCGGCCTGTAATTTGCCGTTTGGCAAGGGCAGGCTTCTGGAAATTTCCCGGGCCATGGCGGTGGAGCCGCAAATTATCCTGATGGACGAACCGGCGGCCGGATTAAACAGCCGTGAAACGGCAGGCCTTGCGGAATTGATCCGTAAAATTCAAGACCTGGGCATCACCATTGTCCTGGTCGAGCATGACATGGAACTGGTCATGGATGTCTGTGAATCCATTGTTGTGCTGAACCTGGGGAAAAAACTGGCGCACGGCACGCCACGCGAAATTCAGGAAGATAAGGCGGTCATCGCCGCCTACCTGGGCGAGGATTGATGGCATGCTGAGAATTAAAAACATCAATACCTTCTATGGTCAGGTGCACGCCATCAAAAATATTTCTCTGCATCTGGCGGAAGGTGAAATCGTAACGCTGATCGGCGCCAACGGCGCGGGCAAGACGACGCTGCTTAATTCTCTGTCCGGTATCGTGCCGCCTAAAACAGGCCAGATCATTTTCAAAGAATCAGAAATCAATCATCTTGCACCGTATAAAATCGTCCGACTGGGTGTATCTCAGGTGCCGGAGGGCAGACAGGTTTTCAAACCCCTTTCCGTAGAAGATAATCTGGAGCTGGGCGCTTATTTAAACTATAGAATAACGGGCGGCAAAACTCAGGCGAAACAGGATATGGAAATGGTTTATGAGCTGTTCCCCATTTTACGGCAAAGACGAAAGCAACTGGCCGGAACGCTCTCCGGCGGCGAGCAGCAAATGCTGGCCATTGGCCGGGCGCTGATGGCCAAACCCCGGTTGCTGCTTCTGGACGAGCCTTCCATGGGGCTTGCGCCCATGATCGTTCAGGAAATCCTGAAAGTCATTGCCAATCTTTCACGGGAAAAGAAAACAACGATCCTGCTGGTTGAACAAAATGCACGCGCCGCCCTGAAAATCGCGCATCGCGGCTATGTTCTCGAAACAGGACGCTTGATTCTGGAAGGCACGGCCGACGAGCTTTTGGAAAACAAGGATGTGCAGCGAGCCTATCTGGGCAGAGATAAAAAAGAGATATGGGAACGTTAATATTGAATTATTTTAGTGTCAGAATTATTTACCATTTTTCCAGGAGGGCTTTATGAAGATTTGGGACCCGACTCATGAATGCATATCGCGGGATGAACTTGAACAACTGCAACTGGAGCGCCTGCAGGCGACCATCAACAGAGTTCATAAAAATGTCATCCATTACCGGAAAAAATTCAACGAACTGGACATTATTCCTGAAGATATTATTTCACTTGCGGATTTATCCAAACTGCCTCTGACTTCCAAAGATGACCTGAGTCACAACTATCCTTACGGCATGTTTGCCGTGCCGCTTCGGGAGGTCGTCCGCATTCATTCTTCCTCCGGCACCGGAAGTAAACCTATTGTGGCCGGTTACACCAAAAACGATATCCGCATCTGGTCTAATCTGGTGGCGCGTTTTATGACGGCTGCCGGAGTGACGCATGACGATCTGGTTCAGGTGACTTTTCATTATGGCCTTTTTACCGGCGCGTTCGGTTTGCATTACGGCGCTGAAACGATCGGCGCATCCGTCATTCCGATGGGAACCGGCAACACCGAAAGACAGATCATGATTATGCAGGATTATAAATCGACCGTGCTGGTCAGCACACCCAGTTATGCACTGGAGCTGGCCTTCCGCATAGAGCAGTTGGGCATCAATCCCAAATCACTTTCCCTGAAAGTAGGCCTGTTTGGCGGGGAACCCTGGTCGGAAAAGATGCGGAATGAACTCGAACAGGGCCTGGCAATCAAAGCAACTGAAAACTACGGACTTTCCGAAGTCATCGGCCCCGGCATTGCCGGCGAATGTTCCTGTAAAAACGGCCTGCATCTCTATGAAGATGCCTTCCTTCCGGAGATCATTGATCCGGATACCGGCAGGGTCTTGCCGGCCGGCGCCGAAGGTGAACTGGTCATTACGACACTGAATAAGGAAGCTTTCCCGTTAATCCGCTACCGGACCCGCGACATGACCAGCCTGGATTATGCCCCGTGTGCCTGCGGCAGGACGCTGGTGCGGATGAAAAAAACCAACAGGCGTTCCGATGACATGCTGAGCATCAGAGGCGTCAATGTCTATCCATCGCAAATTGAAGAAGCTGTTTTTGGAGCGGTGCAGGGTGAAGCCCCCTATCAAATTGTGGTTGAGCGCACACAAGCGATGGACAGCATGGAAGTCATCATTGAAATTACGGATAAAATATTTGCGCTGGAACTGCAAAAGCAGCGATCTTTTCTGGAATTGGTAAAAAAACGAATCACCTCGATTGCCGGCATGAGTGCTTCCGTCAAATTGGTTGAGGCCAATAGCATCCCTCGGCAGGACGGAAAAATCAAGAGGGTGCTGGATAAAAGACAGATTTAATATTAATCGTGAAGCGTAAAACGTGAAACGTGAAAAGCCCCGCTTTTTGGAGGGGGCTTTTTTATTGGAGAATATTTTTCAGCCGCAACCGGGTTCCCTGGCAGCCAGGCGATGACATCAAGCCAGAATGATCAGCGCCTTTGAGGAACGATTTCAATCCAGTAATCATCCGGGTCGTTGATAAAATAAATACCCATCGCTTTGTTTTCAAAACAGATGCAGCCCATTTTCTCATGCAGCGCATGCGCGGCGGCAAAGTCATCCACCTTGAAAGCCAGATGGAATTCATTATCGCCCAGATTGTAAGGCTCCCGGCGGTCTTTCATCCAGGTAAGTTCCAACTGATGGGGTGTTTTCCGGTCACCTAAGAAAACCAGAACAAAACTGCCGTCCGGCGCTTCCACGCGGCGCACTTCATCCAGTTGCAGCGCTTCTTTATAGAAGATCAGGCTTTTTTCCAGATTCAGCACGTTGAAGTTATTGTGGGCAAATGTAAATTGCATCCTGTTGATTCCTCCCTTCTGCTTATTTCTTTTTCAGTTTATTCAATCCAAACGATTTGCTCATGATGTTGTCAAACTGGTTGACTGGCAGGGCCGCCACAATCGGCAGAGTGGCGGACTGCTTGCCCAGACGGATAATTTTGGGAATGGATTTAAGAAAGAGTTTATCAATCAGTTTCTGTGAAAATTCTTCCGCTGTTGTCGGATCTTTCTGTGAAGCCGTCGCCCGCGCTTTGACATAACCCGAAAGCGGCGCATAAACGGAACTTTCGTTCAGCTTGATGCTTTCGGCGGCAACTTCGCCAAATCTGGATTTGATCGCACCGGGCTGAACCGTGATCACGGAAATACCAAAAGGCGCCAACTCAATACGCAATGAAACCGAAAGCAGGTTGACTGCGGCCTTGGCGCCGCAGTAGGCTCCGGCAAACGGCGTGGCGCAGATGCCTGACACGCTTGCCATATTGACAATCAAGCCCGAACCCTGTTTGATCATGTGCGGCGCGACCGCCCCCGTAAGCGCCACCAGGCCGATGACATTGGTTTCAAACTGACGGCGGAGATCATCGATGGACAAATCAATCACCGGCCCGATCAGCGCATAACCCGCGTTATTGACCAGCACGTCAATCCTGCCCGCTTTGGCCATCACTTCCGCCACACAGGCATCGATGGACTTTTGATCCGTCACATCCAGCGCAGCTGTTTCCATCCCTTCTTTTTTGAGGTTTTCGATAACCGCCGGCTTGCGCGCCGTGGCAAACACTTTGCATCCGCGGGAAGCAAACTCGCGGGCCAGCGCAAGCCCGATTCCTGACGAACAACCTGAAATTAACACAACTGAATTTTTGTCCATCATTCATTCTCCATAACTTGTTTTATGTATCTTTTACAGGCATTCCTTTAAAATGACTTCAACCAGTTCCGGCGTCACATCCTTTTTTTCGCCCAGTTTGACCATGCCGTGCGCTTTCAACTGCTCGACAATAGTCGGAATGATATCCGCGCCGAGATTATAAGAACAAAGGCGGGTCGGGACCTGTATGCTTTCAAAAAATTCCCGTGTTTTCTCAATAGAGGCATCGATGCGCGCGTTATCATCCCCGGTTGTAATACTCCACACGCGTTGGGCATACTGCAGGAGTTTTTCCTTCTTATCCTGCGCGCGTATTTTCAGCATGGCCGGTAATACAATCGCCAGCGTTTTGCCATGATCCAGCTCACAAAGCAGCGTCAGTTCATGGCCGACCATATGCGTGGCCCAGTCCTGAGGGACACCGGCGCTGATGAGTCCGTTGAGGCCCAGCGTGGCGCACCACATGAGATTGGCGCGCACATCATAATTTTCCGGTTCGGCCAGGGCTCTCGGTCCATCCTCAATCAGCGTCAGCAGCAGCCCTTCGGCAAACCGGTCCTGCAATTTCCCGTTAACGGGGTAAGTCAGATACTGCTCGACAACGTGGACAAAAGTATCCACAACGCCATTGGCAATTTGGCCGGCCGGCAGTGAATAGGTTTTTTCGGGATCAAGCACGGAAAATTCAGGAAACAATGCGGGATGCATAAAGGGCAGCTTGGCATTTAAAGCGCGATTGGTAATGACGGCGCCGCTGTTCATTTCCGAGCCACTGGCCGGAAGCGTCAAAACCGTTCCAAACGGCAAGGCGCGCTTCATTTTCACGCCATAAGTTTTAACAATGTCCCAGGCATCACCCTCATACAGGGCGGCGGCGGCAATAAATTTGGTGCCGTCAATCACGGAACCGCCGCCGACCGCCAGCAGGAAATCGATGTTGTTCCGGCGCACCACATCCACACACTTCATCAACGTTTCATACGTCGGGTTGGGCTCAATGCCGCCAAATTCCATAAGGTCATAGCCCTGCAATGCGGCGTTGACTTCATCCAGCACACCATTGCGTTTGATACTCCCCCCGCCATAGGTTATGAGAACTTTTGCGCCCTTCGGAATTTCCCCTGCAACATCTTTAATTCTCCCCTTGCCAAAAAGAATTTTGGTCGGGTTATATAATGTAAAATTGTTCATAGGGTCTCCTTTTATATTATAATTTATTCCGGATAGCCGACAGCCTGCGCAAAAACGACTTTTTGCTGATCGCGCAGCTTCATATCCTTAGCCAGCCCCGTCTTATCCAGCATAGCCCGAATCCCTGTGGCCAGCCCTTCGGACGCACAATACAGATACACGTTCTGGGCAATGAAAGCGGAATCCGCGCCGGAATACAGCAACTTGTTTTCAGCGCTGGTGGCAATCGTCATCTTTGAGTAGTCCGCCACATAGATTAACTGCAGCGGCGCTGCTTCAATAGAACTTCGCGACGGCTGAAGGAAGTGGGTTGTCTCACCACGCAGATCGGCCTTCAGGACAGGATCAAGCGAATGGGTTTTGGCATTATAAAGATAAAGGCCGTCCGCCATCGCGACATACACAGCAACGTCTTGCCAGTTTTTGGCCGAAGGAGCCGTGCGTTTACCGCTGTCCGGACGGTTAATGCCGGCCGCCGCCCACAGCAAATTGGACAGCACTTCTACCGGCAGTTTCTTCGTGCTAAACGACCGGTCCGTCTTGCGGTCTTTCAAACACTGCATCAACGGCTTCCCGCCCTTCATATCCGGCGGCGGCAGCTTAATCGCCGCAAACTCGGCGGCAAGGGAGGTGGAAATGAAACAAAACATAACGGCTATGGTTAGAAATATTTTTCTCATGGTAATATTCTCCATTCTTTAACTAACATGCTGTCTAGTGATTAAATAGAATCGGGCCACATTTTTCCCCGGATTCTTTTTCTTTTCAAACGTTGCCACTCATTCTTACACTTTACTATTAAATATTTCATCTTTTTCGTTTAATTCATGAACATAACATTCTGATTCAAGGTTTCCGGCGGAATAAGCAACGTGTGCGAAATCACCCATCTTCGATTCTGCCCAGGTGGTCCGCATTGCCGTCCATGAAGCCGGAAATGATTTTGCCGACCGTATTTCCCATCTTGAAAATCAGGCGCTGGCAAGAAACATTGTCGTCTTTCAGGTCTGGTTGAACCTCACCGAACCGTGTGCAGGCGATGCGGTGGACATTCTGCGCGACCGGGGTTATTTCTTCGGCGGCGCGCTGCCGCGCTGGTTTGACGGCGACGGACTCCTCATGCAGAAACTTTTATGCCCGCCGGATTTTGACAACATTGTTCTGTGCTCAGAGGAGGCCAAACAACTTTTGAAATTTATTCAAACGGATTGGAACGATCAGCATAAGATTACCTCCCGGTTGTCTCTGATCAAGTCGTCCTCTTTTTCCGCCCCAGGCAATCTGCTTTTTATGTTTTGCCGCGCCGTTTGATGATAAATTGCGGGCAAAGTTCCGATGATCCCGGACCATACTCCCGGCAAACCGCGGGCCTTGTCCCATAGATGGAACAAAGCCACTTGTTTCCGGAACTATGCAGGAAAGGACATTCCCGCGGGGGCTCGCCGGTTTCAGCAGAAATCAATCGATCCCCGGCCCAGGTGAGATGGCGGTGTTCGATCATCTCCAGAATGTCATGTCTTTTTTCGGCGCGCCACCGGTCATAATCCTCTGGCTGCGCATAAGCCGTAAAATCAACAAAACAACATTTGCCGCACTGCAGGCAGGAAAGCGGCTTTTCCATAATGGGTCTCTCTTAACTTTATTCTCAGTTTTTCTTCAGCCCGGCAATATGCTTTACCTGAGCGCTCAGATTGGTCATATAGGAGACACGCTCCTGATAGATGCCGCCCTTGATGTCGTATTCGACATGGCCCATGTCCTCGATTGCTTTTTCAATATGACCGCCGGCCGCGTTCAGATACTTTTCAATCAGTTCCCGGTAACGGTATGTTTCAGCAAGCGCGCGTTGGAGAAATTCCTTCGCGTCTTCATGCGTCAGCACCCAGGCGTGCCCCAGGCAAATGGTTTCCGGTTCGAGAGCCATCATCAGCTTCAGAGACTCGATATAATCATCGTATGAAGACAGAAACTCGACCTGCATTTCACTTCCTGTTTCACCCTGAAGCACACCGCACGCTTCGCCGGCAAACAGGGTTTTGATCTCCGGAAAATAAAAAGACAGCGAATCCCTGGTATGGCCGGGCGTCTCATAGACACGGCAGGTCAACCCGCCCAGGTCAAACGCATCACCCTGTTTCAGGCAAATATTGATTTCAAACGGATGCAGCGTCAGGTCTTCGCCCGCTGTATTGTATTTCAAGAGCTCAACATGATTGCCGCTGAGGCGATTTATCATGTCCAGCACGGATGTTTTCTGCAGCAGCAAGGCAAGTCTTTCATGAGCGCCAATGGCCAGTCCGGGAATATGCCGCTTCAAATAGTGCGCCGCGCCCACATGGTCATAATGAGAGTGCGTTAAAAACAGATAATGAAGTCGCTCCGGATCACCCAGAATATCCTTGATGGAAGTGAGATAGCGCGGCCCGAGGAGATTCACTCCGGCGTCAATCATCAGATTTTTCGCATCGCCGCGAACCATGTATGCCGGATACCACGCATTGGGTATCGCCGTAATCCGTTCGTGTATTTGACCTTTCGCCTGTCGCTTCATATCCCCCCTGCTTATCGCATGATCGGTTATAGGCCGATGATCATTTTGGACAATTCAGGCATGTCTCCAATCGTTTTCCCATAATGAGAATACTTGAGGAGCTTGTCCCCCGTCATGGCAAACGCCGCGGGAAGCTGTGTTTCCTTCCCTTCAAATTTACCATGCCGGAAACCGCGACTGATCGCCCTGACCGCCGCAATCAAGCCGGCGGGATGCAGATATTTGAAAATGCCGCCTTCTTCCACGCCATAGAGTTGAAAAATTCCCCCCTGAGGGTCACAAATGATCGTGAAAGGAAAATCGTCCCGGCTGACCAGAGAACGAATCGTTTCCGGCTGGCTTTGCAGGACAACAAATACGCGTCCGCCTTTCTTCCCCACCCGTTCGATATCCTGTTTCATTCTGGCCATTTCCATCTGGCAGACCGGACATCCGTAATAGCGCAGAAAAATCAAGACAGCCGGATGATTGCCTGCAGCATCAAAAAATCCCGCTTCATCTTCCCAGGGTGTTTTAAATTGGAAGTCGCGGGCTTTATTCCCTATCGTCAGTCTTGATGCCATATCAAACAACCTCTATAAACTCAGGATTTAATCATCTCCGCCAGAACCTTGCTGTCCGCGCCGAAGTAAACCTTCCTGCCGATCTTTGCTATGGGACGGCGGATCAGGCGCGGCTCTTTCAGCATCAGATTAATCAGATCCTGATCAGACAGTTTGGTCTGTTCCAACCCCAGCGCTTTGAAAGAGGGAGAACGGAAGCTGAACATATCGGAGGCGGGGTTTCCCTGCAACAGCGCCTCGATTTCGGCACGGTCAAACGGCGTTTTGAAAAAATCACGGTCATTGATTTCCACCTTCTTTTGCGAAAGAAACTCCTTCGCTTTCCGACAGGTGGTTCATTTACTCCAACAGAAAAAGTCAACGGTCATCATCATCTGCTCCTTTCTTCCTCTGCATCATCGGTAGCACAGGCGGGGCGCGCAGCCATTTTGCTACAACCCTCTCATGAACTCCGGCCGCAGCAGGCGGGGATCTTTCCGGGACAACAGGACATTGAGCTGCTTGAGAATTTTATCTTTGTCCTGGGGCATCGAACCCCTGATCGCAAAATAATTGGACGCGTGCATCGAACTGAAAAAACAGTTAGTGAAAGTTGCATGCTCGACCAGCCCTTTGAGCTCCCGCAAAGAATCAAACGGCGTGATCAGATCAAAGGCGCCCCGCTCCCAATCCTTATAAAGCGCCGTTCCGGGTATCAGCGTCAGGGTCAGCGCGCCTGCAAAGTCCGGATCCATTTCCGTCAGAATTCTGGCCGTCTCCGCTACATGACCGTCACTGCCCTGGACACCGCCCAAACCCAGAATAACCGTCACGGAAAGCAGAATACCGGCTTCTTTCACTTTATGGGCGGCTTCCACCATCTGATCGTGGGTAGCGTTTTTCTGAATCCGCAGCAGCACTTCGTCGTCGCCGCTTTCCACGCCCATATACAGAATGCCCAGCTTTTGCTCTTTGAGCGCCTTTAATTCCGGAACGGTGCGTCTCAAAACGTCCTGGGGCGTGGCGTAGCTGGCCGTGCGCTGGATGTCGGGAAACTTTTGGTTAAGATACTGCAAAGCCTCCAGCAGCTTGGGGTACGGATAGACCAGGGCGTCGCCATCCTGAAGAAAGACTTTTCTGCCGTCCCACTCCCGCAAAATGTAGTAAACAACCCGGGGCTGGCCCGGCATCACCATGCGGGAATTCACATACAGGGACATGGCATCGATTTCCTGCTTGACATCCTCAAGATCGCGGATGCCGAGATGAGAAAAGGAAAAGTTGCAAAAGGTACATGAATTGTTCGAGCATCCCGATGTTAAAGGGAGATAGTAACTGGCGTGCTCGCTGGGGGGCCTGATAATTTCCGGTCTGACAAATGCCATGGTTTCACCTTACCAATGATTAATTTTGCGTTAACGTATGATTCAAATCATGTTTTGTCAAGACTTGTCATGGTCTTCATCCTCAGGTTAATTTTCGGATAGCATAGCCTTTCTTGAAAAGACGTCAAACAATGCTCATGCGACCGCCGTTCTCCTATGCGACAAGCCGTGTATGGACTTCGGCGTTGATTTTACTCCCCAAGGCTTGTTCAGTGAGTTTCAGATCATAACTGGTTTGAAGATTGAGCCAGAACTGCGCGGACGTCCCCAAATATCGCGCCAGCCGAAGCGCGGTATCGGGCGTAATGGCGCGGCGCTCACGGACAATCTCATTAATGCGCGGCGCCGGCACTTTAAGCGCCACGGACAGCGCGTTTGCGCTCATACCCATCGGCACAAGAAATTCTTCACGTAATATTTCACCCGGATGAACAGGACGCATTTTGTTTTTTGGAATAGTCATACAACCTCCTCAATGATAATCAACGATTTCCACATCAAGGGCATCCCCGTTTTGAAAGCGAAAACCGATTCGCCACTGATCGTTGATACGGATGCTCCATAATCCTTTACGATTTCCCCGCAAGGCCTCCAGACGATTGCCCGGCGGCGATTTCAAATCATCCAGTGCACAGGCATTGTCCAGCATTTGCAGTTTTCTTTCCGTGACAGAAACAAAGGCTTTAAATCTCCGGGGGCATTTCCCCTCGAATAATGCCTGCGTTTCCCTGCAATGGAATGATTTTATCATGATGGTATAGTATAACGCCACGCGTTAAACGTCAAGCGAAATGTCGCATGAAATTTATCAAACCTTCCGGCTCAGTTATCTCCCCGCCCCGAAATATTGATTTAAATTTTGATATGTATTAACGGCGTTCCCTTTAAATCCGGAAATCTTATATTTCAAGACCTGGCACTATTATTCTATCATTGACACAATATCTGATACATCGCCTTTTCCTGGTATCACTTGACATTACTAACGCATCGTGTTAGTATTTCGCCATGATTAAGACGTTCGGATGCAAGGAAACGGAAAGGATTTTCAATGGGCGGTTTTCGCGTAAATTTCCAAATGCCATTCAAAAGGTTGCTCTCAGGAAACTAACGCAAATTCATGCCGCTGAAACGCTTGATTTTCTCCGTGTTCCTCCGGCCAATCATTTGGAACGGTTGACCGGCAACCGAAAAGGCCAACTAAGCATCCGTATCAACGATCAGTGGCGTATATGTTTTACATGGAAAGACGGCCACGCGTTTAACGTGGAAATTGTTGATTATCATTAAAGGAGAATGGTTATGAAAAGAGACATGCCCCCAGTTCATCCCGGTGAAATCCTTTTGGAGGATTTCTTGAAGCCGATGGGAATTACGCAATACCGGCTGGCAAAATCTATCGGTGTTCCCCAGCGTCGCATCGGTGAGATTGTCGCCGGCAGACGCGCTATAACCGCGGATACCGCCCTCCGACTGGCTTTGTTTTTCAAAACAGACGCTCAGAGCTGGATGAACCTTCAAACCCATTACGATTTGGCAGTTACGCAAGAGAAGCTTGCCGATCGGCTGGCTAAAGAAGTGGTAAAACACGCCGCATGACAACTCTGAAATAGCACGCCTGCAAATAGGTCGTTGGCCACCAATTCTAAAGGAAATAATCTTAGCGGGCATGGTAATCTTCAATCCGGGTGCTTTAACAGCAAAACCTTCGTAACAGATTGGAAAACCGATAACCAGATTTGCCAAGCTGAGGCGGTCTGCATACCGGTCCCCGAGCGATACTGAAATAGATTTTATTTTTTTAATATTTGGAATGATAACGTAAAGGCGTGAACTGGAATCCAAGAATTAAATAGAACCGGTCCATTTAATT
>DFZJ01000013.1 GCA_002382045.1 Syntrophaceae bacterium UBA4059 | reverse complement strand
GACCACTCGGCCATCCCTCCATATCATTTAATCATGCTTTCGATGATTCTTTTTTTAATATCTTTCCTTCCGTCACTGCTTTTCAAAAAATCTTCACGACGAGCTGCTTCTTCTTTTGTTTGATATGCTTCGTAGCACAACAACTTCATCGGCAACCGGTTTCTAGTTGATTCCACATTTCCTCTCAGATGCTCTGCGAACCTTCTTTTGAGATCAGCCGTCATGCCAATGTAGAATTCTTTGTCGCGTTCACTTTGCAATATGTAAACATAATACATCATCAAAGATCAGTTGAAGGTTTCGCCGTTTTGCTCCGGCGCCCGGCGCATGCCGGGTCAAGACCGCCGCCATCGACCACTCGGCCATCCCTCCATGTTTTTATATCCTCATGCTTTCGGGAAAATTCCTTAAAGAGTAATCCGTTCCAGACCTCTCATATAGGGACGCAAAGCTTCCGGGACGATGATGCTGCCGTCCGCCTGCTGATAATTTTCCATGACGGCCACAACGGTGCGGCCCACAGCCAGCCCCGAACCGTTCAACGTGTGGACAAATTCTACCTTGCCGTTGTCCTTCCGGCGGTAGCGGATGGCCGCTCTTCTGGCTTGAAAGTCTTCAAAGTTACTGCACGACGAAATTTCCCGGTAGGTGTTCTGTCCGGGCAGCCAGGCTTCCACGTCGTAGGTTTTCGCCGAAGAAAAACCAAGATCAGCCGTGCACAGGCAAACGGTACGGAAAGGAATGCCGAGGCGTTTGAGCACTTCTTCCGCGTTGGCGGTCAGTTTTTCCAACTCATCATAGGATGTTTCCGGTTTGGAAAACTTGACCATTTCCACTTTATTGAACTGATGCTGACGGATCAATCCCCTCGTGTCTTTGCCGTAGGAACCGGCTTCCGCGCGAAAGCAGGCTGAATAAGCCACAAAATAAACCGGCAGTTTTTCTTCTTCCAGAATTTCATCCCGGAAAATATTCGTCACCGGAACTTCCGCCGTCGGAATCAGGTAATATTCCATGCCTTCAATTTTGAAAAGATCTTCCTTGAACTTGGGCAGCTGGCCTGTTCCGGTCATACTCTCGGCGTTGACCATAAAAGGCGTAAACACTTCCGTGTAACCATGGCATCCCGTGTGCAAATCCAGCATGAAGTTTGTGATGGCCCGTTCCAGTTGAGCGCCCGCTCCACGGTAAAGTGTAAAGCGCGCTCCCGTGATTTTAGCGCCGCGTGCGAAATCCAGGATATTCAGGCTTTCTCCCAGATCAAAATGCTGTTTCGGTTCAAAATTGAAAACCGGTATTTCGCCCCAGGTGCGTACCACCTTATTGTCTTCTGAACCGCTGCCTTGCGGCACGGATTCGTGCTGAATGTTCGGCACGATCATGACAAAGGCGTTCAACGCTTCTTCCGTAACCCGCAGGGTTTCGTCATATTCCTTGATTTTGGCCGCCACGTCGCCCATTTTGGCGATGAGCGCGGAGGCGTCTTCTTTCTTCTTTTTGAGTTCCCCGACTTGCTTGGAAACGCTGTTCCGTTCATTGCGCAGGGCTTCCACCGCCTGCAGGGTGTCGCGTCGTTTCGCTTCCAAATCGATAAACCGGCCGAAATCGATTTTCTGACCCCGCTCGTTCATTTTTTGGCGGACTAACTCGATATTTTGCCTTAAGTATCTGATATCCAACATAAATCACCTTCAAGCCTTTTGCTGTTGATCCCTGCCAAAGACGGATTTTCCTATCACTTTGGGCTGTTGAAGTCAATTGTTTTATCGACGGAATTGCCCCTAAGCGCGCCTTAACCTCTTTTTGACCATATTGATCAGGGCGTGAATTTCGGCGCTTTTCAGCCCGTAGGCGCATACAAAGTATGCACCGGCCCCAACAATTATCGTACTGACCAGATAGATCAATCTTGTTTTGAACCCGGCGGAAGTGTTCCACGGCATAAAATATTCAATCAGTCCGATGGCGGCCGCCATCACGACGGAGGATGTGATAATTTTTAACACGGAGGTGTAAAAGGCGCGGTCAAGATAAGCCCCTATTTTTTTTCCGAGGACAATGGCCAGAATCAGGACATTGGCGATGGCGGAGATGGAGCCGGCCAGGGCAATACCATTGTGCTTTAAAGGATACATTAAGACCAGGCTGCAAATCACATTGACCATCAGGGTGATGACGGCAGCTTTAAGCGGCCATTTGGAATCCTGGAGGGAATAAAAGGAGGAAACAAACACACGGAGCACGGAGTAGGCCCAGAGCCCCAGCGCGTAGCAGAACAGGGCCTGACCGGTATAAGTGGCGGCCTGCGCGTCAAACGCGCCGCGTTGAAATAAAACGGAGATGATCGGTAAGTGGAGCGCCATTAAGGCAACCATCGACGGAATGGTCAAAAAAAGCATCAGACGCAGGGAAAAAGAAATGCCGGATTTCAGTTCATCCATCCGGCCTGCGGCAACGTGCTTGGAAAAGCTCGGCAGCGCGGCCGTTCCGATGGCAATGGCAAAAATGCCCAGCGGAAATTCCATGATGCGGTCGGCATAAAAAAGATAGGTGACGGAGCCGCCCGGCAGCAGGGAGGCCAGAATGGTTCCCACAAAAACATTAATGGTGCCCACGCCCGCGCCAAGGATAGCCGGCAGCATGAGCAGACCGATTTGCTTAATGCCCGGGTGCCGCAAGTTAAAGCGAAATTTAAACTTAACGCCGAATTTCCGTAAAACCGGCCATTGCATGGCCAGCTGCAGCACACCGCCTGCGAGCACCCCCACGGCCAGCGCCGTGATGGGCTGGGCAAAGGTGTTGCGCAATGTCAGTGCGGCCGTAATCATGGCGATATTGAGCAGCACCGGCGATAAGGCCGGCGCGGTAAAATGCCGGAAGGAATTCAGGATGCCCATGCATAAGGCCACCAGCGCGATAAAAAAGATGTACGGAAACATCAGGCGGTTTAAAAAAACAGCCAGCGCGAACTGCTCGGGTTTGGCGATAAAGCCGGGCGCGATGAGCCCGACAATCAGAGGCGACAGGAGAATACCCGCGACTGAAACGACGGCCAGGATGACGGAGAGGATCGTAAAGGCGTTTTCGGCCAGTTCGAGCGCTTCTTCTTTTGTTTTCTTCTGCAGGTATTCGGTAAATACCGGGACAAAGGAAATGGTCAGCGATCCTTCGCCCAGCAGGCGACGGAGCATATTGGGGATGCGAAATGCCACCCAGAAAGCGTCGGTCATCCAGCTCGCGCCGAAAAAGGCGGCGATGACCATGTCCCGGATGACCCCGAACACACGGCTGACCATCGTGGCGGCGCCTACAATTCCCGCTGCTTTGGCGACTTTGGCATTTTCTGATTTTTCCGGTTTACGATTCATGTCTCGAATTCAATTATCCTGAGAACAAGGGGTTACAACCCCTTGTTCCGGCCTGTGCGAAGTAATTTACGACGCACTGCACTTGCACCTGCCGCTAAGTCCCGAGCTCGAGCGCCAGAATTTTCTTCTCCAGCTGATCTTTGCTGATGTCGCCGACCACAATCGTTTTTTTGCGGCCTTTGGCGCCCGCGGCTATCGTCATCCGGCTTTTCTTAAGCCCCAGTTTTTTGGCAAGCAGTTCGAGGCAGGCTTCATTGGCCGCTCCATCCACCGGCGGGGCAGTGACCTTTACTTTCAGCGTACCGTCGGCAATACCGGCGATCTCAGCCCGCGAGGTGTGCGGATTGACGTGAATGTCAAAAGACAAACCGTTTTTTGTTTCGCGAATGAGGAGCGTAGGGGTCAAAACATTTGCCTTTCTAGAAGCCGCGCGCCGCCTGGATCATGGTTTGAACCAGAAAATATTGCAGAAAGATGATGGCCAGCAAAACAACCAGCGGCGCAAAATCAATCGGCAGATTATGCCGGGGAATGATTCTGCGAATCGGGCGCAGCACCGGTTCGGTCACGCGATACAAAAAAATGACAATTTTATTATAGGGATCGGGATTCACCCAGGAGATGAGCGCGCGGGCGACGATGATCCACATATAGACCGTCAGAACAATGTCGATGACTTTCGCCAGTGCGATGATAAAGTTACCCATACCAATCGAGAGCATGAAACCTCCGTCGTATTTTTATTGATGAACAGTCCGCGGCAGACCCGCGGCAAAATCCTGTACGGCATCATTGAATACCGCTGGTTTTTCCATCATGACCATGTGTCCCGCGCCTTCGATAATGACAAGCGAGGCTTCTCGAATGCCCGCGGCGATCTGCTCCGAGCAGGCCTGCGGGGTCATTTTATCTTCCTTGCCGCAGACGGCCAGCACCGGCACGCGGATGTTTTGCAGTTCTCCCGTCAGATCGAATTTACTGCAGGCCAGCATGTCGTCGGCCACGACATCGACGCGCGCCTGGCCCAGGCTTTCACGCAGAGGCTCAAAGAGTTTCGGGCGGTTTTCTTTGGCTATGGAGAATTTGCACATCAGGTCCAGAATCAAATCCGGCTGTTTGGCAAACCCCTCCAGAATATCGGGATTGACCGGCATGGTCAGGCCGCCGCCCACAGCCACGACGGCGCTTAAATCCTGCGGATATTTTACGGCAAAACCAAGGGCTATTGCCGCGCCCAGCGAATGCCCGACCAGAACCGGGCGCTTCAGTTTTAAAACGTCGAGCATTTCTTTTAACCAAAGGACGTAGGCCGGGATGTCCTTTTCGCCATGACCGCCGGACTTGCCATGACCGGGCAGATTTACCGCGGCGATATTGAATTTTTTATGCAATTTTGAATATTGAGCAGACCAGGCGCCGGAATTGCCGCCGGAGCCGTGAATAAAAATCAGGCTCTTTTCATGTTGGCCGAAATCCCGCGGATTGATCCAGCAGGCCGCTTTGTTTTCTTTTACCTTGAAGTATTTCAGCATCGGACATCGCCCTCCGATGAAAGGACTATCATAAAAGCAATTTTTTATGCAATGGAAGAATGGAATTGTATTGACAGGATGCCGGAAAA
>DFZJ01000032.1:1047-3328 GCA_002382045.1 Syntrophaceae bacterium UBA4059 | reverse complement strand
GCACTGCTCATCCATGCCCGGCGGTAGCGGTGTGTTTCACTCAAACTTCACACTGCCGCCACCGATTACAGAAAGAGGAATGAGATTATGAAAATAGCAATCACAACATCCGGTAACGATTTGAATGCGCCGCTCGATACCCGTTTCGGACGCGCGCCGAAGTTTTTAATCTACGATCTTGAAGCCAAAACCTTTGAGATTATCGACAATGAACAGAATCTGAACGCGGCGCAAGGTGCGGGCATCCAATCCGCGCAAAACATTGCCCGGCAAGGGGTGAAAGCTCTGGTCACCGGGCATTGTGGCCCGAAGGCTTTCCGCGTTATTGAGACTGCCGGCATCAAAATCTACAACACTTCCGCGGCAACCGTATCGGAAGCGCTGGAACTTTACGTTGCAGGCAAGCTTGCCGAATCGACAAACGCCGATGTGGAAGGACACTGGGCATGAATCCGTGCAATATTCTTTACTGGTCGATCGGCATCATTCACAGCGAACATACGATCGCCGAGAACACACCCATCCAGCCTGTTTATGCCAAAGGCTGCAAGGGGTCTGTAGAACTTTGCCCGGAGTTTGCAGAAGGTCTGAAGGATCTGGAGGGTTTTTCACATATTTACCTGATTTATCACTTCCACAAATCGCCAGAGGTCAAATTGATTGTAAAGCCGTTCTTGCAGGATGTTGATCGCGGCATTTTTTCGACACGCGCGCCGTTTCGTCCAAATCCCATCGGCCTAAGTGTCGTGGAGCTTCTTGGTATTGAAGGCAATATCTTGCATCTCAACAACGTGGATATCCTGGACGGCACACCGCTTCTGGATATCAAGCCCTACACGGCTAAATTCGATCTTCACCTTGTCAAGAAGAACGGCTGGCAGGACGAAGTAGAAGAGCATACCGCCCAAAGACGGGGAAAGCGCGGGTATAGCCGATCATGAAATCATCGATTGATTGCATCCCTTGTTTTGTGCGTCAGGCCGCGGACGCCGTCAGAATGAGCACGTCCTCGGATGAAGAACGGAAGCGCCTGATGCGCGCCGTCCTGGAATGGATGGGCGATATTGATCTGGATGCGTCACCGCCTGCCGCCATACAGATGATTCACCGCCGTCTGCGCGGCCTCTTGCCGACGGACGACCCTTACCGGGCAGCCAAAGCCCGGCAAAATGATTTTGCGGCCCGGCTGATGCCTTCCATCCGGCGGCGGATTTCCGAATCGTTTGATCCTCTGACTATGGCGGTACGCTATGCCATCACCGGCAACATCATCGACCTGGGCGCAAAAAACGGCATTGAATTCGGCGATATTTACTCGGCGCTGCAAAGCGCGCCCATCCAGCCCATTTTCGGCGATATGACGGCATTTAAGAAAGCCGTTACAGAGGCGCAAAACATTCTTTATCTTGCCGACAACGCCGGAGAAATCTTTTTTGACCGTCTGCTCATCGAACATCTGACGGGCACCCGTGTCACGCTGGCCATGCGCGGCATGCCGGTGATTAACGATGCAACACGCGAAGACGCGCTGGCGGCGGGTCTTGAGGAAATTGTGGAAATCATCGACAACGGTTCCGACGCGCCGGGAACCATTTTGGAGGATTGCAGTCCGGAATTTCAGCGCTGTTTCGAAGCCGCCGACCTGATCATCGCCAAAGGACAGGGCAATTTTGAGAGTTTAAGTGATGTGTCCGGTAATATCTTTTTCCTCTTTTTGACCAAATGCCCGATTATCAGCGCCCGTTCGGGTTACGACATGGGAACTTACGTGGCGGCAAATTGGTTCGGGCGCATGGATATCCCAGTGGAAAGAGGTCTTCAATGAAAGCTCCATTGATTGCAACTGAACTTCGCACGCACGCCCCCTTCACGGCTTTTGGAACCGTAACGGGCATTGTCATTATGGCCGCATTTATGCAATTCCGGATCCCACGGGAAATTTCGTCCACGTTGTTTTGGACGATGCATCCATTGCACGTGCTCCTCAGCGCCTTAGTGACCACCGCGATGTACCGGCTGCACTCCGGTAGAGGCATTTGGCAAACGGTTCTTATTGGATACTTTGGATCGGTTGGCATTGCCACGTTAAGCGATTCGCTCATTCCCTTTGCCGGAGAATGGATGCTGGACCTGCCCTATCGCGGCATTCATCTGGGTTTTATCGAAAAATGGTGGCTGGTCAATCCGCTGGCTCTGGCCGGTATTGCGCTGGGCTATGTCATATCCCACACCAAGATTTCCCATGCGGGGCATGTGCTGCTCAGCACCTGGGCGTCGCTGT
>DFZJ01000032.1:290-888 GCA_002382045.1 Syntrophaceae bacterium UBA4059 | reverse complement strand
GTCCCGGTTCAGCTCCTGGACTGTGACGTGGAAGAGCCCAATGCACATCTGTTTCTCAAGGGAAACAAGGTCAAAGAAGAAATTGTCACGATTCCAATTCCCCAGGTGGATGAAGCGCTTTGCAACGGTTGCGGCGAATGCAGCAAGTTTTGCGAATACACCGCAATCGTCACATTCGGGACGGCGCCGCTGATCTTTCCGGAAATGTGTCACGGTTGCGGCGGTTGCACAAGGGTTTGTCCCACAAAAGCCATTTCGGAAGTGGGCCGGCGCATCGGCGTGGTGGAAACGAGGCGCTCGGAAAACATCATGCTCATTAGCGGGCGTCTGGATGTCGGCGTGGCCATGGCGCCGCCGCTGATCCGGGCGGTCAAAGAGCGTCTGCAAAATAATATGCCGGCGGTTCTGGATGCGCCTCCGGGAACGTCCTGCCCGGTCATTGCGGCCATTCGGGATGCGGATATGGTCTTGCTGGTCACGGAACCCACGCCGTTCGGCCTGAATGATTTGTCGCTGGCCGTGGACATGGTGCGCGAACTTCATATCCCTTTCGGTGTCATCGTCAACCGGATGGGCAGCGGCGATGACCGCATACACG